>JAJPHB010000124.1 GCA_021325525.1 Alphaproteobacteria bacterium | reverse complement strand
CTGTCCTCGGTCTTCATCTCCAACACCAATCACGAAGAGAACCAGCCGCCGCATCTCCGCCTCGCGGATCCGGCTCTTGCCATCTCGGTCAATTACGAGCTCTACGATTCGCCCGAGCAGCGCTATTGTCCGGCCGGGGTCTATGAGATCGTGACCGCGGAAAGCGGCGCGCCGCGCCTGCAAATCAATGCGCAGAACTGCGTCCACTGCAAAACCTGCGACATCAAGGATCCGCGGCAGAACATCGACTGGGTCGTCCCCGAAGGCGGAGGCGGGCCGAACTATCCGAATATGTGAGTCGGCCGCGGCTGCGGCCGGCGGGAAAGGATCGAGATGGAGATGAAAGCGGGCGATCGCCGGACATCGAGAATGGCGTCGATGCTGCTGGCGGCGCTGTTGACGGCCTGCACCGCGCCGAGCGGCGATGCGAAATCGACGAGCGGCGTCCAGGCCGCCGCCGATCCAGGGGCGATGAGTCCGCTCGGGAGCTACCTCGCCGGGCGCCATGCCCAGCAGCAGCATGACTATGCCGCGGCGGCGCGCTTTTTCGGCGAGGCTCTGGCGCAGGACCCCAACGATTACGAGCTCCTCAACAAGACCTTTCTCTTCGACGTGACCGAAGGGCGGACCGAAGAAGCGAGCCGGCTCGCCGAGCGCATCAACCGCATCGACCCGGCGGCGCCGGTCCCCAACCTCGTTCTCAGCCTCGGTCGCATAAGGTCGGGCGACTACGCCGGCGCCGATGCGCTGGCGCAGAAGCTGCCGCGCGAAGGCATTCATCGCTTTGTGACCCCCCTTGTCCAGGCCTGGGCTGAGGCCGGGCTCGGCCATCCCGACGACGCCTTGAAGACGCTCGATCGCGTCCGGTCAGTCCAGGGATTTGCCCCGCTCGCCGACTTCCATGCCGGCCTCGTCGATGATATGGCGGGGCGCTCGGCTGACGCTGCGGTGGCCCTGGAGAAGGTGCTGAAATCGAACCAGCATGCGAATTGGCGGACGATCGAGGCGCTCGGCAGCCTCGAGGAGCGGATGGAACATCCCGATCAGGCGAAGGCCTTGTACGAGCGCTTTGCCCGGGAAAACCCGGGAAGCGATCTTGCCGCGAGGGCTCTGGCACGGCTTGCCGGCGGACAGGAGCCGCCGCCACGGATCACGAGCGCCGCGCAAGGCGCCGCCGAAGCGCTGTTCGATCTCGCGAGCGTGCTCAATCAGAGCGAGACCGCTGATCTTGCGCTCATCTATGCCCGCCTCGCCCTCTACCTCGAGCCGGATTTTCCGCTCGCCAAGCTTCTCGTCGCCGACGTGCTGGAATCCGAGCATCGCGCTGAGGAGGCGCTCGCCATCGATCGTTCGATCCCGCCCCAGTCGCCTTATGCCTGGACGGCGCGCCTGCGCGCGGCCAGCAATCTCGAGCTGATGGGAAAGACCGACGAGGCGGCGAAAGAGCTGCAGGCGATGGCCGCAGAGCGGCCGAACGAGGTGCAGCCGCTGGTGCAGCTCGGCGATCTTTGGCGCAGCAAGAACCGCTTCGCCGAGGCGGTCGCCTCGTATGACGAGGCGGTGGCGCGGCTCAAGCAGCCGGAGCCGCGCGATTGGACGATCTTCTACAGCCGCGGCGTCGCGCTCGAGCGCTCCGGCCAGTGGCCGCGGGCCGAGGCCGATCTGCTGCATGCGCTCCAGCTCCAGCCGGAGCAGCCTCTCGTCCTCAACTATCTCGGCTATTCCTGGGTCGATAAGGGCGTGAAGCTGAACGAGGCCCTGCGGATGATCGAGCGGGCGGTCGAGCTGCGTCCCAATGACGGCTACATCGTCGACAGCCTCGGCTGGGCGTATTATCGCCTCGGCAACTATCCGCAGGCGACGCAGAACCTCGAACGCGCCATCGAGCTGCGGCCCGAGGATCCGACGATCAACGATCATCTGGGCGACGCCTATTGGCAGGTCGGCCGCCTCGACGAGGCGCGCAGCCAGTGGCGGCGAGCCTTGCAGTTCGGGCCGGAGGCCGACGAGGTCCGGACGATCTCGGCAAAGCTCGACCGCGGCCTCGCCAAGCCCAGCCCCGCGGGAGCGACCGCGCAAGGCGGCTGAAGGCTCCGCTGCACAGATGCGCGAGGCAGCGAGCGGGGGCGAGCTGCGCGTCTCCGCTCCCGCGAAAATCAACCTTTACCTTCATGTGCTGGGTCGTCGTCCGGCCGGCTATCACGAGCTCGACAGCCTCGTCGTCTTCGCGGATATCGGCGACACCGTGACGGCGCGTCGCGCCGACGGCCTCACCCTCGCCCTCGAGGGGCCCTTCGCCGAGGCGCTTTGCGGCGCGGCCGACAATCTCGTCCTGCGCGCGGCGCGTCTCCTCGCCGACCGGGCAGGCGTGGCGCCTAGGGCCGCTCTCTCGCTGAGGAAGAACCTTCCCGTCGCCAGCGGCATCGGCGGCGGCTCGAGCGATGCCGCGGCGACGCTGCGCGCGCTGACCCGGCTCTGGCGCCTTTCTCTCGACGAGGCGGAGCTCGCGGCGATTGCCGGCGCGCTCGGCGCCGATGTCCCGGTTTGCCTCTATCGCCGCTCCGCTTGGCTCGGCGGCATCGGCGAGCGGATCGAAGCCGCTCCGGAGCTGCCGCGGCTCGGCATCGTCCTCGCCAATCCTCTCATCCCCTTGCCGACGCCTGATGTCTTCGAGGCCCGGCAGGGGGCGTATTCCGCGCCGGCGCGCTTTGCCGGCGCGCCGCGGGACGGGCGCGAGCTCGTCGCGCTGCTCCGCGCGCGCCGCAACGACTTGACTCTCCCGGCGATCGCCCTGTTGCCGGAGATCGCGACGGTGCTGCGCCGGCTCGAAGGGAGCGAGGGCGCTCGCCTTGCGCGCATGAGCGGCAGCGGCGCGACCTGCTTTGCCCTCTACGACACGACGGAGGCGGCGGCTCGAGCCGCCGCCGCCATCTCGGCGATCGAGCCGCGCTGGTGGGTCGCGGCCGGCGCCATTCCCTCGGTATAGAGAGCCGCTCCTCGGCGCGGAGCGTCCCGGCAAGGCTCAGCTGCGCGCGCCGATAATGTCGGCCAGCGCCTGGAGCACGGCATCCGTGTCTTCCGCGAGGCCGATCGAGATCCGGATCACATCGTCGCGGCACTCTTCCCCCCAGGCGGTGATCAGGATGCCGCGCTGCCGCATGGCGCTCACGACCGCGGCCGCTTTGAGCGGAACCGGGATCGAGACGAAATTCGTGACCGAAGGGAAAGGATCGAGCCCGAGCGCCCGGCAGCCGGCGATGAGGCGCTCGCGCTCGATGGCGCAGGTCTCGAGCACGCGGCGCAGATGCGCCTCGTCGCCAAGTGCGGCGAGAGCCGCCGCCTGGGCGAGGACGTTGGCGTTGAACGCGGTGCGGCCGCGTCCGAGGGCGCCGGCGACCTCGGGCGAGCTGCAGAGGGCATAGCCGAGGCGCAGCCCCGCGAGGCAATAGGCCTTGGAGAAGGTGCGCATGACGATCCAGGGCCCGTCGCGTTCGGCGAGGGCGGCAAGGACATCGGGGCCGCCGGCATGACGGGCGTATTCGTGATAGGCCTCGTCGATGGCGAGGAACACTGCCGCCGGGGTGCCGCGCGCAAGCCGCGCGAGCTCGCTCGCGTCATTGATCCATCCCGTCGGATTGTTCGGCATGGCGCAGTAGAGAATGCGCGTGCGCGGCGTGATCGCCGCCAGGAGCGCCTCCACGTCATTGCGGCCGTCGCCGCGCAGCGGCACCCGGACCGCTGTCCCGCCTGCCAGCTCCGCCGAGCGCACATAGCGGGAGAAAGACGGCGTCGAGGTGACGATCTGGTCGCCGGGATCGAGCGCGAGCAGCGTCGTCAGATTGAGCAGCTCTTCGCTCCCCGTGCCGAAGACGATGCGGTCGGCGGCGATCCCGGTGCGCTCCGCGAGGGCTTGCGCGAGGCGGCAGACATGGGCGTCGGGATAGCGGTTGATGGCGGGCGCGGCGGCGCGGATCGCGGCGATCACCGCGGGGGAGGGGGGCAGCGGGCATTCGTTGAGATGGAGGGCGCGCACGGGATGCGGCAGGCTCGCCGCATGCGTCAAGCGGCCGACGGGCGATAGGGCGGCGATCTCAGCCCGCATATAGGGTGGTCGTGCGGCGTTGGGCATTCCCTCGCTCCAAGGCGGATGGACTGTCGAGCGCTGGCCGCGCTCCGACGCGGCGGAGCCCAGCTCATACGCTGGAGCATGGGGGCGGCGCAACCGAGAGGTGCCCAATCCTTGCCGTCTCGTTCCTGCGGCCGCGCCGCGGATTCCGCCCGCGGCGTTGAGCGAAAATTAACGACAGCTTGCTACACGCGCTTGTATTTGCTTTGCTCTGACGGTTCGGCCGGGGGAGCATGAACGGCCTCTTTGCAGATCAGCTCGGCGATCCGATGCTGCGCTCCATGTACGAATACTGGCGCCGCAAATGCGCCGGGCGAGCGATGCCTTCGCGCCGCGACATCGATCCGAGCGAGATTCCGAAACTGCTGCCGCACATGACGATCACCGAGGTGATCGGCAACGGAGCGCGATTTCGCTACCGACTCTCCGGCACCGCCGTGACCGAGGCCTTCGGCCGCTCGCTCACCGGGCAGTATGTCGACGAGGTGATGAAGGGCCAGTACCGCGATCTCATCTTGCGCCTCTACCGGAATGTGTGTCTCGCCCGGCGCTGCGTCTTCTGCGAAAGCAAATACACCGGCAGCAAGAATCCGGGCGTGACCACGAAGCGCTTGCTCATGCCTCTCTCGGAGGACGGAACGACGGTGAGCCAGGTGCTCGCCATCCAGACCTTTCTCTATGCGAGCCATGACCGCAGCATTCTCGTCGTCGACAATATGGACGAGTTCACGGGAGCCGATGTCGAACTCACCGAGCCGAGAAGCGAGGCCTGATCGCCGCCGCTCTCGCGCCTCGCGCGATAGTGAGCGGGCTGCCGCTTAACCCAAAGTTCACCCCTCGGAATTTATGTCAGAACAATTCCTTAGCCCTACCCGGGACCGGGTGGGCGCGCCGCTGGAGTTTCCGAGAATGGCTTCGATCACGAGCAAGCCGATGGCCGGGTTGCGCGGGGATTTCTTTGGCAACATCCGGATCGTCTGGAAGATCGGCCTCGCCGTGGCGCTGCTCGCCGTCTTCGCGGTCGTGATCGCCGCCTACGGGCTGGTGAATATGAGCGACATCAACCAGCGGCTCCGGTTCCTGACCGGCACGGCGGCCGAGCGCGTGCGCCTTGCCGGCGAGGCGCAGATGGCGGTCGAGGCGATCGGCCGCGATGAAAAGGACATGATTCTGACGACCGACGCCGCGACGATGGACAAGATCGCGGCGGCCATCAAGGAGCAGCGCGCGCGGCTCGATGGGATCATCGCCGCGCTGGAACCGATCATCTCGGCGGAATCGCGCGACGAATTCGCCGGCTTCAAGGATTTCGTCGGCAAATACGTGGCCGAGAACGAGAAGATCCAGGCGCTCGCGAAGGCCAATACCGACGTCACCGCCTCGATGCTATCGCGCCGCGAGGGAGACAGCGCCCTCACGACGGCGCTGGCGCCGCTCGCGGATCTGGTGAAAGCGATGGAACCGCTGGCGGAGAGCGGCAGCGACCGCAGCGCCGCGAGCGCCGTCTACACCGCGATGAAGATGTCGCGGGAGATGCTGACGATCCAGAAGCTCGAGCGTGAAATCATCGATTCGGCGGTCGACCAGTCCGGCGCCGAGAGGCGGGCGCGGCAGATCGACCACATCCGCGACGAGATCAAGGCCGACCGCGCCGCGCTCGACAAGCTTGTGACCGCTCCCGAGCTGCGCTCGAGCCTCGAAATCTTCGATCAGGCCGCGAAGGCATGGCTGGCGATCCATCAGAAGACGCGCGAGCTCGGCTTGCAGAAGACC
Organism: Alphaproteobacteria bacterium; assembly: GCA_021325525.1. GTDB lineage: Bacteria > Pseudomonadota > Alphaproteobacteria > ATCC43930 > CGMCC-115725 > URHD0088. The sequence goes on along the minus strand of JAJPHB010000124.1, from coordinate 1,013 downwards.
AATGCGAAAGCCGCCGCCCTTTCCGCCGGCACCGCGCAAAAGCTGCGGAGCGATGCCGCCGATCGCCTGGCCAAGATCGCCGAAGCCAGCGTCGCCGTCATGAAGAGCGAGACGGAGCGGTCGCAAAACGATTACCGGCGGGCCTGGTGGCTCGTGCTGGGGGCGACCGCGGCCGGCCTCCTCACGGCGGCCCTCGCGTCCTGGATCGTCGTGACGCGCGGGGTCACGCACCCGCTCGCCGCGATCACCACGGTCATGGGCAAGCTCGCCGATGGCGATCGGTCGGTCGACATTCCGGGCGCCGAGCGGCGGGACGAGATCGGCGCCATGGCGCGCGCGGTGGTCGTCTTCAAGGAGAATGCCCTGCGCGCCGAGACTCTCGCCGCGCAGCGCGCGGAAGACCACGCCGCGCGCGAACAGCGCACGCGCATCCGCGAAGGCCTGACCCAGGCCTTCGAATCGAAAATCGAGGGGATCGTGCGCACCGTCGCGGCGGCGGCGGCCCAGCTCCGGACGACATCGGAAGCGATGACAGCGACGGCCGAGGAGACGAGCCGGCAGGCGACCGCGACCTCGGCCGCCTCGGAGCAGGCCTCGGCCAATGTGCAGACCGTCGCCAGCGCCGCCGAAGAGCTCGCCGCCTCGACGCAGTCGATCGGCAACCAGGTGGAGCAGGCGTCGAAGACGGCGGATCAGGCGGTGACCGATGCCGAGCGGACGGACGGCGCGGTCAAGGGCTTGGCCGCTGCCGCCGACAAGATCGGCGAGGTCGTCCAGCTCATTCAGGACATCGCGAGCCAGACCAATCTGCTGGCGCTCAACGCCACGATCGAGGCGGCCCGCGCCGGCGAGGCCGGAAAGGGCTTCGCCGTCGTCGCCTCCGAGGTCAAGGCGCTGGCCACCCAGACCGGCAAGGCGACCGAGGAGATCCGCCAGCAGATCGCCGAGATGCAGAGCGCCAGCCGCGACTCCGCGGCGGCGATCGAGAACATCGTCGCCACCATCCGGCAGAT
>JAJPHB010000164.1 GCA_021325525.1 Alphaproteobacteria bacterium | reverse complement strand
GCCGCCTTAGGTCGATCTTCGGAGCCAGAACGAGGTGCGACCTGCGCATCAGCCACAACGCAATCAACTCGGGGCGCAGCCGTCCGAAACCGTCGCCCACCATACGAGCGGAAATCGGAATCCGACCCAGCAGATCCGATTTCAAGAACCCCTGAGGTGCAGGATTGAGGCATTGATCACTGGTGAACAGAAGCCGGAATCCAGCGTCTCGCGCAGCGGCAACTACACGATCGTTATACCGGCCATTCGGGAAGGAGATGATATCCGGTCCATTTCCGGGCGCTCTGCCGAGTTGTGTGGCGAGTTGTTGTCGCGAAAGTGCCAATTCGCTCCTCGGATCGGCTAGGGCCGGCAGCGATGCGTGCGTCGCCCCGTGCGAGCCGATCGTGATGCCCGCCTCGACAAGATGGCGCAGTTGTACGCGGGTCAGCATCTCGCGCTGTATCGTCTTACCGCCCTCAGGCAGATGCCGATGAAGAATTTGCTCGCGCTCCAGAGCAGGAATTTGACTAAGGCGGGCAATCAGGGCCAATGACTGATCGATGGTGCTGGAGCCGTTGGGAAAGGAACCCATATCGGGACCACTCGCATTCCACATGAGAGCCATTCGCCGCGCGTCGAGGCGTCCTTGCGCGACCGATTGCGCGACAAATTCGGGCCACCATCGGTGGTCGGGACTGTCGATCGCGGAAGAGACGACGAAAACCGTAGCCGGAACACTCTCTGCACGCAGGATCGGCAATGCGATCTCCTCGTTGTCAGCCCAGCCATCGTCGAAGGTGACGAGAGCCGGGTAATCCGGCAGCGGGCAGACACCGGAGAGCGAAGCATCAACCGCAGCCGCATCGATCACATTGTAGTGGCGCTTCAGGAACCGCAGGCAGTCGCGAAGAAGTTGGGCGGAGACCGTATATTCGGGATTCGCGACCGCCCACCGTTCGTCTTCTTCCGGCAGCACGCGGTGAAACATCACCACCGTGAGCGCATTCCGGTTCCGCCAACGGTGATAACTTGGCACTACGCCCGAGCGATAGGCCGCTACCTTCAGATGGTCGCGCGCAGTGAATCGCTCTCTTGCCATTGTGCCTTTCGGATAGATAGCAGACGGATCGCCTCTGCTTCAGGAGTTCGAGCGCACAAGCCGCTTCAGCCAGATCGCAGGCGGCGAACTGAAGATGAGAAAACAGAGATTTTCAAAAGGGCGGTTGCCGAGTAAAACGCTCCGGCCGATTAACGACAGCCCGAGCCAATACATTTTGTGATTATAGGCGCTGCGTCCGATTTCCCCGTACCGCTCGCCGAGAATAGCGCCGATTTCGCGCCGACTCAGTTGGTCGCGGAATCTAGAGAGATGAGAGCGGATCATCGGCAAGGTATAGTCAAGTTGATCCGCGACACGGGATTTGGAGAGGCTCTGCGGGCGATCGTGCACGATGACGAGTGTCTCGTCCACATACGCGACCTCGCCGAGCGCGGCGAGCCGGATCCACATATCTTGATCTTCGGCAATGCGCAGCCGGGTGTCGAAGCCTCCAAGTTCGCGCAGGAGGGTCCTGCGGGCGAGAACGCAAGGTGTCGCCACGAAGTTTTGCGCAAGCAACGAGCGCCAGACATTCGCTCCGGTGACTGGAGTTTTGCCGGCGTTCACTGTCCCTAGCGGCGTTCCGTCGCTCGCCACCTCGGTTGCTCGGCAGCAGACAAAGACGATCCGCTCATTCGCCTGCACCTGAGCGACCTGCAGTGAGGTTTTACGCGGCAACCACTCGTCGTCGGCGTCAAGGAAGGCCACCAACTCGCCGCATGCGGCCTCGATTCCGGCATTTCGTGCCGCCGAAGCGCCTTGCTGCGAGGGAAGACGGATCACTCGGACGTCGGGATGACGTCGGTTCAAAACAACATCCCCTGTCGCATCTGAACTCGCGTCGTCGATGACGATGATTTCGAGCGGCCGATAGTCCTGGCGCAATACGGAGTCGAGTGCGCGGCCGATCGTTGTGGCTGCATTGTGCGCTGGGATAATCACGCTGACGAGCGGCGCGGGTCGCTGGTTCATCGAATTGATCCGAGCACCGAGAGGCCCGCCGACGGCTCCTCCCTCATGCCGCGAGGGGCGCCGCTCGCATCGCGTGCTCGCGCAGGACCAGGAGCGCGCAAATCCTTGCCTCTGTCTGTGCCAACAGCCAGCCATCAAGCTCGATCATACGACCTGTTTCGAAATCAGAGGTGATTGCCTGCCGTACGGCTCGCTGTAATGCACGGGAGCTGATCGCTTCGCCACCGAGACGCGCCTCCCCACTACTGCGGACAAGCTGCGCGATGCGCCGTGAAAGCTGTTTCTGATCGGCTTCTGTCGGAAAGCGCGCAAGGAATGCAGCACCGATGGCGCGCGCCCCGGCGCGCGCGCCGATGAGATCGGTGATCCGCGCCGCCACATCGCTCGTCTCGCCGGTCGCCCAGAGGCCAAAGAGCGTGCCGCCGGGCACGGCAAGCAAGGCCAATGCGGAGCGAAGGAAGGTACGTTTGGAGATCCTCATCTATTCACACCGCAAAGACGCTCTTCAGATGATCGGCCAACCTGATCGCCAAGGCAACGATCGTCAAAGTAGGGGGTACATGCCCCCCAGTCGGAAAGACCGAACTTCCCGCAACATAAAGGTTGAGCACGCTGTGAACTCGGCAATCGGCATCGACGACGCCGAAGCGCGGATCTTCGCTCATTCGGGTCGTTCCCATGTGATGGTCCCCATAGCTGAGGCGGGTCGTCCAGAGAGCATCTTCACGGTCGCGCAGCAATCGAACCCGGCCGATGCCGGCTCTGCCGAGTTCGGCACCCAGCACCTCATAGCAGCGCCAAAGATTCTCCTTATCGGAATTGGAGAGCCGCCAGTCCAACTTGACACGACGCATCCCGAACGGGTCACGTTCGTCGCCGAGTGTGACCCGGCTCTCCGGGTTGGGTGTCTGCTCGGTCATCGTATCGAAGCCGAAATACGCAAGCTCCTCTGCCGAGGAGAAGAGGCGTCTTCCGAAAAGGCGGCGTGAGCTGGCCTCGACGACCATATCGAAGTCCCTCGCGACGTCGCCGATATCGCCCCACAGATGCGGCGGCAAGCGCCCTTTGGCCAAGGCATTTGCGATATCGTGGTAAGATTCTATGCCCGGCGAGGCGTAGTACCGGTCGCGCGGAATGAAGGGAGCGCCGATATTGACCAACTGCTCTTGGCGCAAGACCTCGTCGGCGAGTTCAAGATGGGCATTGAGCCGATAGCTTCCCTGCGTATCGCTAACCCCATAGAAGCTGAGGTCCAGCTTCGGGTCGGAGGGCTTCAGGATGGCGCCTTCGACCACTGGATGGTCCATGAAAAATCGGCCGACCAGGTCGTTCTGATTGCCGAGGCCGTTCGGGTGCACTCCGTTCGAGGACAGCAGGAGCCGAGGATTCTCGATGCCTCCCAGGGCCAGCACATATGCCCGCGCCGATAGCGTGAAACGCTTGCCGCCGAGCTCTCCGAAACGGACATGACTCACTTGACCGTTAGACGGATCGGCGATGATGTCGACCACGGTCGCATGAAGAAGGACCACGACATGAGCTGCTGTCTCAAGATCCTGGCGATAGTCGATGCCAAAGCGAACGGGTGGGCTCAGCTGGCTGATTGCGGTACGCACGCGATCGGCGCGCAGCGGAAGCGGCTTGCCCGCAATCTTGCCCACCCAGTGAGCAGCGTCATAGTCAAAGGGACCGAGACCGCAATATTTCTGAGCTCGGACATAGAAAGGATCGAGTTGTGAACGAGTAATCGGCCATCCACTGTGGGCAATCCACGATCGCCGCTCGAAATCGACCGCCTCGAGGGGATGGCAGCTCCCCTCCCAATGGTTGGTCGAGCCGCCGAAGAAGCGTAGCCGCGCGATGTCGAGAGCAGGATATTCGTGACCAATGCTCGTTCCCTTGTAAAGAGCCTGGATTTCGTCCTCGAATTCGAGGCCGCCGCTTTCGAGCACATAGATGCTGAGGCCGGTCGAGGCCAGTTCGCGTGCGATGGTTATTCCGGCCGCGCCCGCCCCCATGACGCAGAGATCGCATTCGATACGAGTATCCGATGGCAGATCTCCGCGCGCGTCGAGAAACATTTGGCCAATGTCCTGTAGTGAAGCTCAGCTGCGGCGAGATGCCGTCTCCGCGCCGTGCCAGCGCATGGGGCCGGCGCCTGCAACAACCCCGGGGAGCGCAGGTCTTTCTCGTGCTACCTCCGCGGTCTCCCTTGCGAGCTCCCTGCGGACAACGGTACCGGTCGCGACCATGAATGCCACCAGCATATACCACAACTCGAGCGTGGCATGGTTGATCGTGAGTCCGCCGACGAGGTAGGCGATCTCACATGCTTGAAGACATCGTGCCAAGTCTCGCGCCCAATGGAGATCCGGCCGCGGCTTCGTCATGCGGATGATGCGGCTGCAGGTGCGGTAGGCAGCGATAACAATAGTTAGATAGATTGCCAATCCGATGAAGCCGTGCTCGCCGATCACTTCGAAATAGTTGCTGTGTGCTTCAGTATAGCTGGTCTGCCCCGGTGCCGTATGACCGTGAAAAGCGCCGAAGCCGCCGCCGAGGGGTCGCCGAGAGGCAAGTTCGACGGCATAGCGCCAGGATCCGAAGCGCCCTTGCGCCGAGCCGTCGTTTTCGTAGTCCGCCGTACTCTCGATACGTTGCGTGTATTCGACAATGCGGTCCTTCGGCGTGGCGAGATAGCCGAGTCCAACGATGACAACCGCGATAGCGAGTGGGACGATCTTGCGCCGCGCGAACAGCCAAGCGAACGCCGCCATCGCGCCGAAACCGAGAAATCCACCTCGGGAGTTTGTGCCGACAAGGGCAAGGATTGTCAGGCCCAGCAGCCCCAACAGTGCGTAACGGACATGCTTTTGCGAGGAATAAAGAAATAAATAGAGTATCAGCGGCATGATCATGATGCAGGCGCGCGCCATTCCATTGTTGTCGGCGAAGTGCGTGCCCTCGGGCCCGTACACATGCTGCGCTCCCGCGCTGAGGAGGACAAAAAGGCCACCCTTGAAGGTCCACCATCCGAGCGCCAGCACGACGACCCAGAGAGCACCATGGATACGGTGGCGCCGCGTCAGCACGCCCAGTGCCACAAAGACCATGACAATGGCGCTAGTGAAGTCCTGCCATTTGGGAAGCCCGTACTGAGGAAATAGTCCGAAGATCAGAGTGATCGTCGTCCACGCGTAGAATACGACGAGCATTGTGGTAGTCATATTAAACGGAATGCGTTTTGGTTCTTTGGAAAGCAACCATGCGACAATGGTGATGGCCGCGAATATCTTGACCCAAGGCACTGGCATTGGTGCGTAAGCCAAGTGGAATGGGTCGAAATAACTTAGCCAATAATAAATATATAGTCCGATATAAGGACTCCCCCAGGCAAAAGGGACAAGACAGACGAGATATGCGTTGAGTAGCAGTCCGCGCATTACCAGTTCCTGGTACGACTGCCGTCGCGGCGAATGATTGGGCCGATTGTGAGCATAGGCGCGTTGGCGTTTAAGCGTTCGGCTGCATGAAAAAAGAGGAGCGAGTCAGGTTGCAGAAAACCGCTCACAATGTAAAGATTTCCTCAACGTCCAATAAGGCCCCCACAATATGAATGCCGCCTTGTTCCTAGCCGGATTGATCGGGTTCGGCCTCCTCATCCACTGGTCGTTCTCAATCGAACGCAGACCGCCTCGCGACACTGCGAGCGGTATTTTCGGTTTCCGGTCCGTGGAACGTCCTTCGGACACCGCTGATCGATCGGCGTCTCGCGATCTCTCGAGCCAAAGACTTTTCGCCGGAGCGGCCCGCGAGTCGCGCGCACCCGATGGAAAGGCGCAGCGCTCCGTGCGCTCTTGACAACCAGCTGACTGCGTACCCATCCGCTTTCGAACGGATGGGGCAGACCTCAAGAGGAACGCGGGCGGACGGTGATTGAGCGCTCGCCGCCCGCCGGGTCCAGGTTCTGGTGACAGAACCGCTTCAGACGAAGACGTTGTGGCCAAAAGCAAGGCTGCTTGGCAGAACGTGGTCGAGGGTAATAATCGTGTGCCCGTGGTTTGTGTTCGCGTCGACGACAATCTCGGTCGATGTTCCATTCCCAATGAAGCTGACGTGCTGCGCGGCAGCATCGCTGAATGACCGGGCGCCGTTGCGCAGCAGCAGCAGGTCCTGACTCGGATCGAAGCCGTGTCCGACATCGTTGTATTGCGACAGGGTGTCGAAAACGAAGAGGTCATGACCGGCGGTCGCGTTTCCGCCCTGGTTCGGTCCGGTAAAGTGGACGACATTGATCCCGCCATTCGCCGTCCGGCCGGCGATACCGTCCAGGGCCGTCTTGAGCGCGGTCAGTTCGCCATGGCTGATGTCACCGCCCCACAACCTCTCTATTTGTGCAGCCGTGAGTGCGAACCCCGGAGTCGACTGGTGAGTCGGCGTCGAGACTGGGCCCGGCGGATCGGCTGCTCCGGCACTGCTGACGTTCTGAGTCGCACCCAAGTAGAGGCCGCTCGTCTTCGGAACGATCGGTTGCACCAAGTTCATATCGCCGCTTTGTGACGCGGAGCCTTCGACGACCGTCTGGAGGTGATAGAACTCGTTGTTGTCAAGTTGAGCGACGATGCCGGTACGATTGTGCAAGCCGATTCCCGGCGAGCCGAAATTCTCGATGATGTTATGCTCGATGACGAGGCTCGGATTGGGGTTTTGCTGCGCCGCGCCACCGAAGTTGATGATTGTGCGATTTTCGCCGTTCGGGCCCTGAATGATCGTGTTGTCGCGAATGATCCCTGTCCCGCCATTCGGCAGGTTGATGCTGTAGCTCGATGTACTATTGCCGTCGTCAATAACGCTTCGCTCGACGAGCGTCTCTTGGGCGCGTGACTGGATCTGATTGCCGACATTCGTTTCGAAGAAGTAGCTATCGGAGATGTCGAGGCGAGCGACCGCACCGATATAAACGCCATGCGAATAACCGTCGCCGGCTCCGTTCCGAGCAAACTCGGAATGGCTAATCGTCGCGGTGGCGCCGGCGATATCCGAACCGAGAATGCCCTCTTGATTATCATGGAAGTAGCAATTTTCGACGCTCAGGTTACCGCCTTGCCAGCGTATCCCGGCGCCGTTGTTGTCGGCTACCTGCGCGCCGGAGAATTCCAAATTTTCAACCGTGAGATCGGCATGGCTGACGAGAATGCCTTTGCCGTTGGGGATCTCTCCCGCAGCGACGAAGTGCGCGATACCGCCGATGCCGACGATCGTAAGCCGATGAGTAATATTGGCGAAATCGTTCACATAGGTCCCGGCGCGCACATCGATCGTATCGCCGTCGTGTGAGGCGGCAACAGCTGCCGCGAGGGTTGAAAACTGTTCGCCTGAACCGACGGTGAGAATCGCCATGGGATCTCCTGTAATTCCGTGAGTTGCGCGGAGATCGGTTGTTCTCACTCTCCGATTAAGTAATCTTCAACGTTTTTTGCTCGCCTTTAAATTTTGTTGCCTACTTATCCGCTGCGGACCGGATGTGACAGCGAATAGAGCGCGTCATAGGTGGCAAACATCTTGTCCTCTGGGAAGTGCGCCTCCGCACGCCTGCGATTCGCCTCGCCGAGCGCAATGCGTAATCGGCCATCACGCACGAGGGCGATCAAACTGTCGGCGAGCGCGCGCGGGCTGTCTTTCGGAACGATAAAGCCGCGATTGTCCGGATGGACCATCGCTTTGACGTCGCCGACGTCGACCGCTGCAATTGGCAGGCCCGCTGCCATGGCCTCGAGTACGGTCAACGGCATTTGCTCTGTATCCGAGGACAAGGCAAAGATGTCGAAGAACGGCAGGATGCGTTCAGGATTACTGACATGTCCCGCAAAGCTGACGCGATCGGCGATACCAAGAGAGCGCGCCAAGGCCTCGAGCGCGGGACGCTCTCGTCCATCGCCCGCAATGACCAGGCGCAATAGCGGCGGGACAGGCAGTTCGGCAAAGGCCCTGATCAACCGGCCGATATTCTTCTCGGCACGAAGCGGCGCGACAGTGCCGATAATCAATTGGCCGGGCGCTTTCGGCGGGGCGAGCAGCGCCGGATCTCCCGGCGCCGCAAAACGCCGGAGATCCACGCCGTTCGGGACGTATGCGACGTGTCTCGGATCGAGCCGCCACACCTCCAAAGCAATTCGCTCAAGGGTTCGCGATGGGACCACCACGCGGATGGCACGGGCGAGGATGAGGCGCCGCGCAAGAACGCGCCGGCGAAATTGCCGGCTGGCTTCATCAGACCCGAACCCGTCCTCGAAATGCAGATGGGGTGCTATGGGGAATATGCGGTTGACGAGACCCCATTCGAGCGCGCCCCAGTTGTAGGTGAGGAGTAGGTCGGGGCGCAGTCCAGCGAGCGTCCTGCGGTATCGAAGGAGCGAAGCGACTGGTCGCGACTTGTCGACATGGATGTCATGGAAATGAACATCCACTGCCGGGTCGAGCTGATTCCGGCAAGCCAGGACTCCGTCTAAAGCGATCACGATGTGCTGGTATTTGCGGCCGAGACGGTTCGCAATGCGGGCGAACCGTGTCTGAATTCCTCCGATCCCGAAACTTGGCAGCACGTGCAGGAGACGGCGCGTAGCACATTGCCTCATCTCCATCCGACCGATCCCATCAAAGGCGCGCGGCATCGGTCAGCGCGCCCTCATAGGCGTTCCGTTCTGGACGGCGGAAAATTCTGCGCAAGAGTTCCAGTGCCCCGTCGATTTCGGCCTCGAACTCGATAAGCGCGACATCCTCACCGTCGAGAAATCGCCGCAATTCGAGCCGAGGGGTATCGGGCCCGTTAAGACCGCCTCGACATGTCGTTGCACTTTCGATGCCCAGCCGCTCGAGCCATGGCCATTGGCACGGATCGTAAATGCCGCTTGGATAGCAGAAATGATTGAGTTTCCTATGCGTCAGGCGCTCCAGAACGAACCGGTTGTCCTTGATCTCGCGTTCGACCGCCGCAGCATCGCGAGGGAAACGGTGGCGATGCGTATGCAGTTGGACGTCCATGCCCGCTGCCGCCATCTGTGCGATTTCCTCTTCATTCATCAGGTAAAAGGAACGGCTGGCATCGATCTGTGCCCAGTCGAGACCGAGCGCCTGGACAATGTCGCGGGCGAGTGACAGTCGATCGGCGGCGCCACACTGGTCGTCCGCAAAGCCGATGAGCTCGCGAAGAACAAGCGACCGATCGCGGTCATCGGCTAGTGTCCACGGCCCCCGGATTCGCTCAGGCCAGTTCGCGAGTTCGAGTGAGCGCGCCGGCGACGCCCAGAGAGCGTATGCGGTCAGTACATTGAAGACCGGCATGTTTCTCTCGACATAGTAACTAGTCACGTAAATCGTCGCGGGCATTCGGAACCGGGCGAGAATGGGTAGCGCAGCGCGGTACGTGCTGTACCACCCATCATCGATGGTGAGGACTGTCGGAAGATCGGGTAAATCGCCGGATTGCAGGCCACCAAGGGCAGTGGCGAGTGGAATTATATGGCAGCCGCGGCGCTTCATGATCTGCAGGCGCTGCTGAAATGTGGCCGCGCGCATGAACAGCGTGGGACGAAACTGCCATTCATCTCGCAGTGCTATGCCATGATAGCATAGGATGCGCAGCTTTCGCCGCGTGATCCACCGAGCCAAACGGAAGAAGCCCGCTAATTTGAGGACGTGGAGCACCGTGATTTTTATTACCTTCTTCATAGGGTGTGGCCCTCGCACGTACTGCGTGCGGTGGTTCTCGTCCTGTCTTGCCTTGCAAGGATGAAATCGCGGAGTTCGAGCGGAGTCAGAGCGCGGCCGCCGAGTGCACCGAAGAAGAAGTCCAGATATTGCTCGATCCTGCGGAGAAAAACGCGCAGATCGGCTTCGGTGCGAACGTAGGGTGTGTTGCCGGGGGCGAGCGACGGGCTGTGATAGGTGAAGCTGAAGACACGATGACCCCGACGCATCAGCGCTTTGGTAAGCCGGCAATGCTCTTCAAACGGGACTCCTTCAGGTGTCAAGGTAATCCGATCCAGGAGGTGGAGCCGGGCAAAAATCCCGGGGAGATGAATGCGCTTTCCCCAATCGCTGTTCAGGAACCCGTAGAGCTTGGGGCCACAGGATGACAGGGCTCCGAGATATCCGACCGACATCGGGACCTCGAGTAGATGGGGGCATTCGCCGAACCAAAACGGCTTGGCATCGATTGCGCGATAATCCGGCCCCGAAGACGTCCGCAAATCGGTCAGCGGCAGGATACTGAGGTCGACCTCATAGCCGAGTTCGGCGAGAATGCGGGGCGTCGCCGGGCCAAATCCGTACCGTCCGGCCTTATAGATACGCGGGCGCCGGCCGATCGTCTCCGCGATCTTATCGGAAAGTCGCGCCAGCTTCTCGCGTTCGAGCGCCGGCGGAAGGTTGCCGGCATAAGAATTCGCCTCCGTTTCTGCCTCCTCGAAGGGTGGCGTATCCCATGGCTGGAGATGGGCGCCGATTTCGCACAGCCCGGCTTCATAAAGTTCGCGGATCGGTTGATAGCCGACCACTTGGCTGCTGACGGGGTAATCCAATACATAGGTGGGGCGGACGCCATAGCGGGAGAAAACTCGATGGACCTGCTGCTGCTGCCGTACCGTGCTGACGGAGTTGCTCCTGCGCGACACCGGCTTAGTCCAGTCGAACTCCGCTTCGGTGTCGACCACCACGACCAGGATAGGCGCCTCGCATGCCATAAAATTTACGGTCGAGCATGCGGTTGGGTCTAACCTCATTGCGACGTTCCCATTCTCCATTGATTCTCGATGCTGCTGGGCCGGGGCAGCGGTGCGGCATCTAGCTTCACAGGATCGAAACTTCCAAAGGTAATTTCCGCTCCGTTAGCGATATGTGAAGGAATGAGGTCTTTTGCTCGCTGAGCTTTAGGCTGAGGCGCCGACCGTTCTCTACAGATTTCGCTCTCGAAATCGGCGGAGAAGGTGAGATGACGATACATGAAGATACTTACATATACTACGCTCTATCCGAATGCGGCCCAACCTGTTCACGGCGTCTTCGTCGAGAACCGGCTTCGCCAATTGCTTCGCCACGGCGGGATCGAGGCCGAAGTAATCGCACCTGTACCGTGGTTTCCCTTCACGAACTCCGTTTTCGGGCGATATTCCATCTGGGCGAAAGTGCCGGCGCGGGAGCGACGCTTCGGTGTGACGATTCATCACCCTCGCTTTCCCGTCTTGCCAAAGCTGGGAATGTCGATCGCTCCTTGGCTGCTCTATAGCTTCACTCGACCTCCGGTCGATCGCATTCTCGCCGACGGTTTTCGCTTCGATCTCGTAGACGCCCACTACTTCTACCCTGATGGCGTTGCGGCCGCGTTGCTTGCTCGGGTCTTGCGAAAACCTTTGGTGATCACCGCGCGGGGCAGTGATGTGAATATCATCGCGAATTATCGCATACCGCGACGGATGATCCGTTGGGCAGCGTGCCAAGCAGCCGGGATCGTCACTGTGTCTGCCGCGCTCAAGGAACGATTGGTCGCCTTGGGGGTGGCGAAAGATCGGATTTCGGTGTTGCGGAACGGCGTCGATCTCACGCTGTTCTCGCCGAGTTCGCGGCCGCGCTCGACGGAGCAGTCCTTGACCAAACTTGTCCTCTCTGTCGGCAACCTCGTTGAATTGAAGGGGCACGATCTTGTCATAAAGGCGCTGGCGGAAGTTCCTGGCGCCCGGTTGGCAGTCGTTGGCTCCGGGCCAGAGCAAGGTCGGCTTGCAAGTCTCGCACGAGAGATGGGGTTGTCCGATCGCGTCAGTTTTCTTGGCCAACTGAGGCAGGAGGAACTGGCCGGCGTCTACGCCCGCGCCGATCTGCTCGTTCTTGCCTCACGCAGCGAAGGTTGGCCGAACGTGCTCCTCGAAGCTATGGCCTGCGGGACCCCGGTGGTTGCAAGCGAGGTTGGCGGCGTTGCTGAGATCGTAAATGATGGTGCTGCGGGGCTCTCTGTGCGAGACCGGACGCCCACCGCGTTTGCGGCGGCGATTCGCCGAATGCTCGATGCGCCTCCTCCGCGCGGGAAAACGCGCGCTTATGCCGAGCGCTTCGGTTGGGACGCCACGGTCGCTGCTCAGCTACGGCTCTATGAAGAAGCGATCGGGCGCTGTCGGAGAGACGGCCGATCGGCGGGAGCGCGGGACCGAACGGCCCAGGGCGAGTGAGCTCGAACCATTTTTTGTATTCATCGAGCCTTGAACTCCCGTATATGCTGGCCGCGCCTGTGTACTTCAGATGGGCCGCAAATCTATGGTGCGAACATGCAAGTGTTGCGACTCACGCGAGCCGGAGTACTCGGATTAGTAGCGGTTGTTGTACTGCCTCCACCTTCAATTGCGCGGCCATTACTGTTCGACAGTCACTTGCTGCAATCTTCGGCATTCGCGCTCCTTGGACTTGTGCTCGGTTGCCAACCTGTTGTTCATCTCGGACGCGGAGGTGAACGCGAGCGCAACCGCGTCTCGCCTATCCTCGAGCAGGCGACGATTCTCGTGCTCCTGGCCGGAGGGCTGGAGCTGGCTCAATTCATCACCGGACGGGCTCCGAGACTCATCGATTTCGTCATGAACTCTGCGGCCGTTCTCATCGGGCTGCTGATCGCTGCGGTGCAGCAAATACTCGATGGACAATTCTCACGAGCGTTGTTCGTATTTCGACCGAGCGGACGTGCGTCTTCGGCGGGGAAGTCCCGTCGTCGCACAACCTCCTCGACCGGTCCCCGCGTTGAGCGCGTCCCCCTCTCTGGCGATGCGTTTCCCTACGCTTCCCGCTCCATCTTCATCCTGGGCGCCCCTCGATCAGGAACGACCTGGCTGGCCAAGGTCCTCGACAGCCATCCGGCGGTTCTTTACCGGCACGAGCCGGACATCATCCATCGCAATCCCACGATACCATTTCTTTGTGAGGCAGAGGACGCTTCGCGGTTGGCGCCCATCGCTAAACGTTGGCTCACTGAGCTGACGCATTGCCGAGTATTAAAATCCGCAGGTTCTCTACCGGTTTTCTACAAGAGCTACCATACGCGCCTTCAGACTTTGCTGCGAATTCTTTTGATCTGCCTACTGAAAGGTCTCGCGGTGATACCTGGCTGTCGGCGTTGGGCCGAGGCCATCCGGATACCCGATTTTTCCGATCTCGATGTCGATTGCGTCGGACGCATTGTGATCAAATCAGTGAGTTGCATGGGCCGGGTTAACGTCCTCGCGCGGGCGGCCGCGGACAGTCGCTTCATCCTGATTATTCGACATCCTTGCGGCCAGGTTTCCTCAATGCTGCGAGGCGTCCGTGCGGGTAAATTCGAGGACAGGATTCCCATTCTTACCCTCGCCGAAACGCCGCAAGCGCGCCGGCGCGGCCTAACAATGGAGAAGCTGCGCGACCTGCCTTTCGTGGCTCAGCTCGCCTGGAGCTGGGTCATCGAGAACGAGATGGCACTGGAAGCCCTTGACGCCGAAGCCGTCCAGAAGATGATCGTGAGATATTTCGATCTTGCCGTGGATCCGGAAGGCATGGCGCGGCGCATGCTGGCGTTTTGCGGCCTCGAGGTCGAGGAACAAGTCATCGACTTTATCCGAGAGAGCAGCCGAGCCGACGGAACCGAAGGCTATTACGAACTCAGACGTGTTCCCCGCGATGCCGCGCAGCGATGGCGGAAAGACCTCTCACCCGACGAGATCGATACAATCATGCAAATCGTCGGCCAAAGCCGGCCTGGGCGTCTTTTTGCCGACGCGATAATCGGAGCCTGAGACAGCGGCTTGGCGGTGAGATCGATAGAAGATCCGCAAGACGATCGGGAATCCTTAGGCAGCACCCTTAAACTCCCGTCGCCACCTCCCGCTTGGAGGCGGCGGGTGCGGTTGCCGCGGCGGCGCGGGTGGTCGCGGCGCAGACCGCAGAGAGCTTCCGCAGCGTCCCCGTCCAGCTGTGGTTTCGTTCGACGAAGGCTCTGCCTGCGCTGTTCGTCTGGGGTCGCGCGAAGAAGTCGCTGACGCGTGATGCGAACTCCACCTCCGCCTCGGCGAGCACGACCTCGCGCCCCGGCTCGGCATCGATGCCTTCGACCGCCTGCGGCGTCGCCACCACCGGCCTTGCCATGCTCATCGCTTCGAGCACCTTGTTCTGCACGCCTTGCGCGACGCGGAGGGGCGCCACGGCGAGAACCGCATGGGCGAGGTAGGGGCGCACATCGGCGACGCGGCCGGTGACGAGGATGCCCGGGCGTTGGCCGAGGGCACGGACCGCCGGCGTGGGATTGGCGCCGACGATGGCGAAGAGCCGCTTCGGGTCGGCGGCGTGGACGCGCGGCCAGACCCGGTCGGCGAACCAGGTGACGGCGTCGACATTGGGCCAGTAATCCATGGCCCCGGTGAAGACGACGGGCCGCGCCTCGGGCGGGTAGGGGTTGAGCGTCGGGAGGGCGGGATCGAAATAGGCAAGATCGACGCCGTTGCCGACGAAATCGGCGCGATCCGCCGCTTCAGGAGTGAGGCGGCGGAAGAGCTCGAGCTCGGCCCGCGAGACGAAGAGGCTCGCATCGAAATGGAGCGCGGCGCGCCGCTCGAAGCCATGCAGGAGCCGAGCCTCGCGCCGGTAGACGAGGTTCCCCGGCCAGCGCTTGCGGGCGGCATATTGCCGCCACTTCTGCGAATCCATATCGACCATGTCGAGGACGAGACGCGCAGTTCCGCGCGGCAGGTCGAGAACGTACTGCGCCATCGCCGAGGAGAAAACGAAGATGAGCGCCGGCGCGTGGCGGCGCACCGTCTCGGCGACCCAATCGTGCAGCGCGCGGCTGCGGAAATAGGGCAGGGTCAGCGCCTCGCGGGTGGCGAGCCCGGCGAGGCTGCGCAGCTTCGCGCGCCGCGGAGCGAGCGGCCGGATGCAGGCGCTGGCGCAGAGCTTGCGGACGGCGTTCGCGTCGGCCCAATCCGCCGGATCGTCGATGAAGCAGCCGAGATGCATGCGGTGCGTCTCGGCGACATGCCGGAAGAAGTGCCAGGAGCGGATCTTGTCGCCCTTGTTCGGCGGGTAGGGGATGCGCTGGCTGAGGAAGAGGGCGTCGCCTTCCGCGCGAGGCTCCATCGGCATCATCCGAGGTCGCGGGCGATGAGCGGGCCGGCGAAATTGGCGAGCGGCAGCGGCAGCTTCTTCCAGGCGGCGATGAAGAGCCGGTATTTGGGGTTGAGCGGGTTGACGTCGGGAATGGCGGCGCCCGGCCGCAGCTGGTATTCGTGAATGATGGGCTGCGCCGGGAAGCCCCAATTCTTCTTGAAGGCGAAGGCGCCCGTTCCCTGCTTGCTGCGGCCGAAATCGAAGATCTTGAGGCCGCGCTCGGCGGCCTTGCGCAGAATGTGCCAATAGACGAAATCATAGGCGCCGAGCCCGCGCACCGCCGGCGTCGCGCCGGCGTAATAGGGCAGGACCTCGTCGCGGAAGTAGAAGCTCATCACGCCGCAGACGGGCGCGCCCTCGTGCCGCACGATCAGCACCTCGCAATCCTCGCCGAACTCCTCCTTGAGCGCGCGGAAATAGCGCTTGCCGAAGACGGGCGTGCCGAGATTGCGCACGCTCTCGGCGTAGAGCCGGAAGAAGCGCTCGACATCGCCGTCCTCCTCGAGGACGAGGTTGCGCTCGAGGCTCTGACGGATGACGGCGCGCTGCTTGCGCGGGATCGCCTTGAGATTGACCTCGGGGTCGGGGGCGATGGCGCGGCGGAAGGTGGCATAAAGCCCGTCCTTGGCCGGCCAATCCGGATGCAGGCGTTCGAGCTGGCGGTATTCGAGGCAATCGGCGCCGAGCTCGGCCATGAGCGCCATCGCCTGCCGGTCGAGCGCCGCCCGTGCCGCCGCGTCGAGCGCCGCCGGACCGCCATAGACGCAGAAGGCGTTCGAGATGAGCGCATTGCCGAAGAGGCGGCTCGCGATATGGGTCAGCGGCAGGACGCCGCGGATCGCCCCGTCCTGCTCGGCATAGAGGTAATGCGTCTTGTGGCCGAAGCTGCGTTGGATGACGCGCTGCCAGCCGGCACGGTGGAAGAAGGTGGCGCCTGGGCACTGGGCGACGAAGGCATCCCACTCGGCGGCGCGGTCGGGGGTGAGAGCCCTGATGCGGAGCGCGGTCCCGCTGTCCGGCATCGTCATGCCGGCAATTCGGCGTCGAGCACGCGGTCCATGCGGTCCCAGGCGAAACCGCGCAACAAGCGCCGGAGCTTGCCCTCCATGCGGCCGAGATTGGTGTAGTGGCGGAAGCGGCTTTTCAGCGGCAGCCCCCTCCGCACTGGCTGGCCCGGATCGATCTCCCAGGGATGGAAATAGAAGATGCAGGGCCGCCGGTCGGCGCGGTGCACGGTTTTAATTGCGGCTTGCGACAGGGCGTAAGGGAGAAGGCGGAAATAGCCGCCCCCGCCGCAAGGCCAATTGCGGCCGAGGAGCCGCATCGTCGTGATGGGAAATTCGCGGAATCCGCGTTGCTTGATCGGACGGTACGGGAAGCGCGGCGCCTCGGGCATGCCGTAGATGTCATGTCGGACGGGATAGACGCTGGAGCTGTAGGCATAGCCCTCCTCGGCGAGGACGGCGAAGGCCCAGGAATTGCCGGCGCCGATCGAAAAGCTGGCGGCGCGGTAGCCCTTGACGGCGACGCCTCCCGCCTGTTCCAACAGATCCTTGGAGCGCCGCACATCGGCGCGGAAATCCGCAGGCGATTGCTCGTCCGCGCGCCAATGGGCGCAGCCATGACTCGCGAGTTCATGGCCGGCAGCAACGATCCGGCGAATGAGGCGCGGATGCCGCTCGGCGACCCAGCCCAAGGTGAAGAAGGTGGCGGAGATCCGGTGCTCCGCAAAGAGATCGAGGACGCGGTCCGTGTTCCCCTCGACCCGCGAGGGCAGGCGGTCCCACTCCGCGCGCGAGACGACGGCGGACAGCGCCTGGACCTGGAAATAGTCCTCGACGTCCACGGTCATCGCGTTCGTGATGATGGCCGGCTTCGCCCCGGCGGCGAGCTCGACGGCCGATCCTCCGTCCACGATGTCGGACCGGGAACGCTCGGCGCGCAGCTCGTCGACGGCCGGCGCCTCGCTCACAGCTTGCGGCCCTCGAGATAGTCGGCGGCGATCTGCAACACGCGGCGGATCGTCCGGTCATGCGAGCGGACATAGGATTCGACGACCGACATCCGGCTGAGAAGCTCTTCGTACGCGGGCGAGGCGGCGGGCGGGGCGGCGCTGGCCGGCGCGGAGGCATGGCGGGCGCCGCCATTCGCCTTCGGCGACAGCACCCGCGTCAGCTCCTGTTCGAGGTCGCGCGCCACCTCGTCCGTATCCGCCTCGTTGAGCTGGTGGCGCTCCTCCAGGAATCCGAAGAGCAGCAGGCGCGAGCACAGCGTGTTGATCTTGCGCGGAACGCCGCCTGCATGGCGGTGCACGGCGGCGAAGACGCCGGGATCGAGCCGCGGATCGCCGTTCCATCCGACCGTCGTGAGGCGATGCTCGATGTAGCGACGGGTCTCGGCCTCGCTCAGCGGCCCGAGGTGGTAGGAGGCAATGATGCGCTGGCGAAGCTGGTCGAGCTCCTCGCTCGCCAAGGTGTCGCGGAATTGCGGCTGGCCCAGAAGGAAGCTCTGCAGCGGCGTCCGCCCCTTGATCTGCAGGTTCGAGAGCATGCGCAGCTCTTCGAGCGCCGGCACCGAAAGGTTCTGGCATTCATCGATGACGAGCAAGGCGCGCTGGCCCTGCTCGTGAATGCGCGCGAGGAAGGCCTCGAAGCGGCGCAGCAGCGTCGCCTTGTCGGCGCCCTCCTGGGCGATGCCGAAGGCGGACGCCACCATGCGCAGCGTGTCGTCGGCGCCGAGCTGGGTGTTGGTGATCTTGGCGGCGAGATATTTGCGGCTGTCGAGCTGGGCCAAGAGATGCTCGACGATGGTGGTCTTGCCGGCGCCGATATCGCCCGTGATGATGATGAAACCTTCGCCTTGGCCGAGACCGTATGTCAGATGCGCCATGGCCTTGTTGTGGCCGGAGCTGCCGAAGAAGAAGCGCGCATCTGGCGTGAGCTGAAAGGGCAGGCCGGTGAATTTGTAGAATTCCGTGTACATCGCGCCCTGTTCAGAAGTCCTTGCGGAGGCCGAGGAGCAGCTGGTTGTCGCTGGTCGTCTGCCCGGCCTGCGAGGAGGTCCGGTAGATGAAGGAGTAGCTCGCCGTCGCCGTGACGGTCTCCGCCAGCTTGTACGTGAAGCCGGTCGTCGCGTTGTAGGTGTCCGTGCTGGTCGATGCCGGGCTCCGCTGATCCGTCGCAATGAATCCGAGGCTGAGGTTGTAGTGCGTCGAGGGAGAAATCTCCCGGTCGTAGGATCCGGTGATGGTGACGTCGCTTTCGTTGAAATTGGCGGTTCCGGAGGTCCGCGTCTCGGTTTGCAGAGTGAGAGCGTAGACGTTGCGGTCGTGGGTCCCGTTCAGCGCCAGCTGGCCCAGCTTCTCGTGGAAGATGGAGTTGCCGAGGCCGCTATTGATGCCGAAGGACGAGTTCACCGGGTTGAAATTCTGCTGCGTCGCGCTGTTGATGAAGTTGCCTGTCGGCGTCAGGCCGAGCCCGGCCGTGTTGTTGATGAGCTGGTTCTGCGTCGTCGTGATCGATTCGTTGTAGCTCCCCGAGAGAAGCAGCCGCGGCGTGATGGCATAACTGCCCTGGGCCGAGGCGAATTGGCCGTTGTAGCGCAGGTTGTAGAGCAGGGTGAGCGACAGGCGCGAGCCGGCAAGGCCGATGCCGAAGTCGCCGAAGGGGCCCTTGATGTTGCCGCCGAGCGTGCCGTTCTCGATGTCGTCGTAGCCGATGCCGCTGAGCAGCGAGACCGTGTGGTTGAGGGCATAGGCGCTCGAAAGCTGCGCCGTGCGCTGCGAGGTGTTGGCGCTGGCAGTCGGGGTGACGACCCCGTTGATGAGTTGGCCCGCATTGGGCGTGCTGCCCTGGCTCGATTCGGAGTCGAGCAAGGAGCCCTGCCAGAACAGCGCGCCGAAATCGGGACCGCTCGCCAGGCTCGCCTGCACCGTGTTCTGCAAGGTGGAGGCCAGGACCCCCGATGAGGTCGAGCCGAGGAGGTATTGGAGCCGGCCCGTCGCGAAGCTGCCGAAGCGCTGCGTATAGACGGGGCTGACCGTGTAGGTCTCGACATCGGTCTGGTTATTATTAGTGAATTGGTTTCCGGGCGTAATCGCCCCTTGGTTGTTGATGAATTGGCGGCTGACCGAGGCGCTCGCGCTCAGCGACAGATGCTCCTGCCAGAGCTGCGCCGTGCCGGTCGCGGTCAGCGTATTGTCGAACCGATCCTGGTCGGTGGCGTTGAGGAACTTCTCGTAGCTCGGCGAGTAGTTGAGGCCGAATTCCAGGCGCGGCGTCCGGTCGAACGCCGTGAGGATCGGCGTCGTGCGGCTGATCAAGTCGCCGACCTTCTTGCCGGTCCCGCTGGTCGTGACGATGCCGTTGCTGCCTGCACTGAGTGTCCCGCCATTGGCGGTGCCGCGCGCATTGTCGGTGAGGATCTCCTCCTGCTGAGCGCTGAGCTGAAGCTGGAACCCGATGATCTCGTTGGGGTTTCGCAGGTCGAAGCTCGGCGGCGCTCCGCCGCCGGGCGGCAGGACCACCTGCCCTGGAATGCCGATGCCGGTCGGCAATCCGGGAACTCGCGTCTCGGGGGCTGCCGGTCCCGTCGCGCCGCCAGGGGCTGCGGGCGCGGCCGCCGCTCCGGGGGCGGGAGCCGCCGCCCCGGGGGCCGGCGCGCCGTATTGCTGACCGAAAGCCGGTGCGGCGGCGAGCGCTCCGATCCCCGCCAGCACAAGGCCGGCCCGCCGCACCCCCGCCCGTCTCTTACGCCTTCCGCGCGCCATAACCTATGCGCGCCGCCGCAGCCGATTATTCGTTTGCCTTATAGTACCCATAGTCATACCCCCCGAACTCGTCCGTTCCGCTGCTCTTTTCAGCCTTGTTGAAGACGACGCTGATATGCTGGCAGGAGCCGATATGGCTCAACGTCTGATCGATGGCGCGCCGTCCCGTCTTCCCCGCCTCGACGACGAGCACGATCTGCCCGACATGGAGCGCCAGCACCGAGGGCTCGCTGCTTGCCAGCACCGGCGGCGCGTCGAAGATGACGATGCGGTCGCGGTAGCGCGAGGCGATGTCGCGCATCAGCGTCACCATCTTCTGGCTGGCCAGCAGCTCCGTCGTGGCGAGCGAGGGCGTTCCCGCCGCCATCAGCGTCAGGTTCCGGACATTGGTGCGGACGAGGACGTCGGGCGGGCTGAGATTGGCATCGGACAGCAGATCGAGGAGGCCGCGCTGCGGCGGCAGGCCCAGCACCTGGAAGACGGAGGGGCGCTGAACATCCGCATCGATCAAGAGGACATGCAGGTCGCGTTCGGAGGCGATGCTCATGGCGAGGTTGATCGCGGTGAAGGTCTTGCCTTCGCCGGGCTTGGCGCTCGTCACCATGAGTAGATTGCCGCCCTCGACGCGCTCCTCGCCGGTGGCGAAGGCCTTCAGCAGCAAGGGCCGCTTGATGACGCGGAATTCTTCGGCGATGCGCGTCCGGCTCCCGCTCGGCGTCACAAAGCCGGAAATCTGCAGTTTCGCCAGGTCGAGCGCGAACTGTCGCGCATGGGTGCGCCCGATATCGGTTTCGGGCGCACCGGCCGGCGCCGCCGCACTCTCCGCGGCCTCGGCCCCATCCGCGGGCGCCGACCCGGCCGGACGAGGCGGCGCGTCAGAGCCGGGCGGTTCCGGCTTCTCGTGGCGCTTGGCCGCCGCCTTCTCGACGAGGCTCAGCTCGTTCGCTTGCTTCAGGCGCTCCGCGGCGCGCTGGATCAGGTCCATTGCCGGATCCGCCGTTCAGCTGAACAAGGTGTTGCGCAGCAGCAGAAAGGCGATCGCTCCATAAGTCATGATGAGCGTGCCGATCGATGCCGCGAAGCTGGCGGTGCGCAGCACGCGGATCCGCCTTTCGCCGGGGGTGAGGATGCGCGAGACGCTGCCGAGGACCGGCAGGCCGACCGATTCGCGCAGGCTCGCCAGAGAGATGAAGGCGTCGTCGAGCTGCGACATGAGGAAGGCGACGGCGAGCCCCGCGCCGAGCGCGCCGACGAGCGCGAGAGACATGAAGATGAGGCGCGGCGGCCCGCTCGGGACACTCGGAATCTGCGGCGGGTCGACGATGCGGAACTGGATCTTCTCGCCGGTCGTCTCGACCGCGTCGGCGAGCTTTGCCGATTCGCGGCGCTGGATCAGCTCGTCGTAATTCTTGCGCAGCACGCCGTAGTCGCGCGTCAGCGTCGTGAGCTCGGCTTCGACTCCGGGAGCCGTGGTTGCCAGCTCGTCGTAATGCTTGACCTCGGCATCGGCCATTTCCAGCCGGCGCGTCAGCGTCGTGATCGTCGATTGAAGCTCGACGATGCGCAGCTTGATCTGCTCGTAGACGACGTTGGGCACCGTCGTCTTCACCGGCTTCATCCCGTCGGCCTTGTCGCCGCCCTCGCTCTTCAGCTTCTTCTCGGCCTCGGCATATTGGTTCTGGAGATCGGCGAGCTGCTTCTTCGCCAGGATCACGTCGGGATGCTGCTCGGTGTAGCGGACGCGGAGACCGTCCAGCGTCTTCTCTTGATCATCGATCCGCCGCTGGATCGAGGCGAGCGCCGGGGGCAGCGCCTTTCCGCCCGCCGCCACATAGACGGACGGGCTCGAATCCACCTGCACCACCGGCGGCACCGTCTCCAATTGCTGCTTCAGCGATTGCAGGCGGCTCTTGGCGTCGTCGAGCTGCCCCTGGAGGTCCGCGCGCGCCTGCCGCGCCTGATCGAGGCTCTGCTGGAAGGACCCGCCATTCCCGGCGCCGCGCGACAGCACGTCGAGATGCGCCTTCTTGAACTCGGCGAGCCGCGCTTCGGAGGCCTGGAGCTGCTTCTCGTACTGGGCGATCTGCACGTCGAGGAACTGGCGCGCCTTCTCGAGATCGGTGCGCGAGGCGCCGACATTGCTCTCGACGAAGATCGACAGCAGCGATTGCACGACGCGCTGCGCGAGTTCCGGCGATTTGTCGGTGAAGCTGACGGAGAAGAGATTGCGCCCCTGGTTCTGCGTGATCTGAATGCGCCGCGCCAGATCCTTGAACAGCTCGTCCTTGTCGGCCTGCGTCTTCACCGTGAGGTCGAGGTCGGTCATCCGCATGAGCTTTTCGAGATTGGGCCGGCTGAGCAAGGTCCGCTGCATGAAATCGACCTGCTGGCCGACATTGCCTTCGACGGAAATCCCGCGCAGCAGGGGCGCCAGCAGGCTGTCCGTGTCGACATAGATGCGCGCCTGCGACTCGTACCGGTCTGGCAGCGCGAGGATGGCGATCCAGGCCGGGACGCAGACGACCCAGCCGATCAGCACGACATACCAGCGCTTGCGCCAGAGCGCGATCGCATAGACGAGAAGCTGTTGGTAAATCTCGCTCATCGCTGGTTCAAATCCATGGATGGCCGAGCGCCGGGCGGATCGGTGCCGCCGCGGCGCTGGGCGTCAGAAATAGGTTTGCGGCACGATGAGGATATCGCCGGGCAGCATTCTCACATTGGCAGTGACGTCGCCGTCTTTGAGCAGATCGTCGAGCCGCACGCGCTCCTCGACCTGCTTGCCATTCGCTTGGCGCACGATCACCGCACGGTTGCCCGCCGCAAAGCGCGTCAGCCCGCCGACATCGATCATGACGTCGAGCACGGACATGTTGGCGCGGTAGGGAATGGCCTGCGGCTTGGCCGCCTCGCCGACGACGCGCACCTGCTGCGCGAAGGGGCCGACGAAGTTGGTGACGATGACGTTGACGATCGGCTCCTGCACATATTGCTTCAACACGCCCTCGATATCGCGGGCGAGGGCCGTCGGCGTCTTGCCGATCGCCGGCATGTCTTCGACGAGCGGCACGGAAATGCGGCCGTCGGGCCGCACCGGCACGGTGGCCGTCAGCTCGGGATTGCGCCACACGAAGACCTGAAGGTTGTCGCCGGGGCCGATCAGATAGTCGGGACCCGGCTGGTTGACCGGCGGTATGGCTGCCGCTTCGGGCGGGGCCTCGGGCGGAGTGTTCGTGCACGCTGCAGTCGCGACGGCGCCGACGAGCACCACGAGGGCGGTCCACCCCTTCTTGAAGCTGGTCCAGTCAAGCACGACGATCCTCACGGTTCTATAGGTTGCGCCAAGAGCCTTCGTCCCTCGGGATGCCGTTCCGGAGCCGGGGCCGAAACCGCCGACGGTCGCCGGCGCTCCGCTCCCGAATGCGGCCAAGGAGCCGCGCCGACGCCGGTTCCGGCCGATGCCCGTGCCGCATCGGCCGACGCATTCTGCGGCCGAGTTGCTACCGTATCGTTAACCACGCCGGCCCCAATGTCAGGCAAGCCGTCCCCCGAACCCCCGCCGCCGGCAGCCGCGACGGGTCGCGCTCCCGGCCGTCTCGAGCGAATGCTCGGGCGGTACTTTATACGCAAAGCCCGGCCATAGCTACCGCGGCGCGTTCATCGGCGCGCGGTGATCTTAATCGAATGATAAGAGGGAGGCACCATGCTTCGCGCCACAGAGCGGCGCCGACGAGGCTCCTCGCCCTACGCGGAGCGCCGCCGAGCGCCGTTCCGGGATGACGCGATGCCGCAATTCTTCGAAAGCCGCAAGCTGCGCTACGAGATCCATAAGCAATGGGAGAAGCGGTGGGAGATCGCCGAGATCATCAATGACGGCCGGGAGCGCAACCGCCCCTTCACCCGCAGCGATTTCGAGGCCGTGGAGCGGCAGGTGCTCGCGGCGGCCAACGCGCTTCTCAATAGCGGTGAGGTCGACGCGGTCCGCGTTCTGCGCGAGCGTGAGCGCGACGACGGGTTTCTGACCACCAGCGAAATCTTCTTTCGCGAGGCGAGCGGCGGCCGCCCCGAGCCGCCGGTCACGGTCAGCCGATATGATGGGGCAGTGCTGCCCTGCGTCATGCCAAACGATCTTTACGCGCGACCCGCCTGCAAGGTGATCGGCGCGCTTCTCCGCAGCTATCTCGACAAGCATTGCCTCACCGCGCTCGAGCTGCTGCACTTCCACCCCTATATCCGCAAGCTGAACGACAGCTATTCGCTCGTCCAGGGCGCGATCCACCAGGCGGCGACGGCGCAGGCGAAGATCGGCGGAACGGTGAAGGAGCGGGCGGCAGCCCTGCACGCGCTCATCGCCGCGGCCGAGAGCAAGGCGCGCGATGCCATGGCGGAAAAGCGCCTGCCCGTCATCGAGGAAGGCGCGATCGCCGCCTTCGTCGAGCGGATCGCGGCGCGCTATCCGGAGGCCGACCGGCAATTCTACATGGCCGTCGCCCTTGCCCGCCATTTCCAGGGATCGCAGAGCCTGCTCGCCAAGCTCGATTTCGCCCTCGAGGCGCTGGCGGGCGAGCCGCCCCGCGAGATGGCGCAACTCCTCGACGAGCTCGCCGCCGGCTGTCTCGACAGCTCGCAGCTCGTCATGGATTTGCTGGGCCACCAGTCGAATCTTGCCGAGGCGCTCACATCACTGGCCGAGCTGGCTGCCGGCCAGGGCGAGACGACGAGCGGAGCGGCCGCCACGGCGAAGCTGCGCAGCCTGATCGCCGCTGGCCGCCTTCCGGTCGTCGCCGAGGGCCTCTGGGATCGGATCGTGCGCGAGTTCTCCCGCGGCCGGCCATTGTCGCGCGCCGGCGAGAAGCGCGAGTGGGATCTGCTTCTCCAAACCGCCGACCGCCTCGAAGCCGCCTGCCCCGGCGAATACAAGGCCGCCATCGGCGAAGCGGCGAAGCTGCGCATACGCCGCATTCGCGACGCCGCGCTCCTCAACGGTTGACAAGCCCGCCGGGCGGGATTCAACTGAACCGTTGCGCAGCCCGAATCCGGTGGATCCGGCATGGTGGACGTCCTCGGAAGCCGGGATATGCCCTCACCGGCGGGTCGGCGAAGAGCGGAACCGGATGACGCGGATTCCGGACCCCTCATCGACTTTCTCGAATTCATCGACAGCGTCCAGCCGCCGCCGCTGGGCGAGTTGCTTCACCGTGTCCTCCTGAAGGCGCGCCGCCTCACCGATGCTGAAGCTGGCTCGATCTTCGTCCTGCGCGGCCGCGGCGCCACGCGACGGCTCGAAGCCGGCAGCCTGCAGAATGACGCGATCGACCTCGCGCAGGAGAATATCGTCCTGCCGCTGACGCCGGACTCGATCGGTGGTTACGTGGCGCTGACCGGCGAGACCCTCTTCATCGACGACCTTTACGCCATCGACGGGCGCCCCTTTGCCTTCAACCGCGACGTCGATGCGCATCTGGGCTACGTCAGCCGGACGATGCTGTGCTTCCCCCTCGTCGACGAGCATGGCGCTGTCGTCGCGGTGGTCCAGCTCATCAACCGCCGTCCGCCGGGAAGCGCCCGCCCGCTGCCTTTCGAGCGGCGGCACGCGGCGCTGGTTTGGCCGGTCAACCACTTCGCCGGCCGCGCCATCGAGCGCGCGGCGCTGACCCAGGCCATCCTGCGCAAGAACGCGCGGTTGCGCCGGCAGCGCCGCATCATCGCCGACCTCCAGGCCGAGACCGAGGACGCCTTCATGCTGTCGATTCGGCTGCTCGCCAAGGCTGCCGAGCTGCATGACGAGGTTACCGGAAACCACATTCTGCGGGTCAACGAATATTCTTTCGCGCTGGCAACGCAGCTCGGCAGGCCCAGCGCCTGGTGCAAGGAAATCCGCTATTCGGCGCAGCTCCACGACGTCGGCAAGATGAGCGTCGATGCTGCCGTCCTGAAGAAGAAGGGGGCTCTGACCGCGGCGGAGTGGCGCGAGATGCGCCGCCATCCGACCTATGGCGACGAAATCCTTCGCACCTCGCCGCGGCTCGCCATGGCGGCCGATATCGCCCGCTGCCATCACGAGAAATGGGATGGGTCCGGCTATCCGGCCGGCTTGTGCGGCGAGGCAATTCCGCTCTCGGCACGCGTCGTCGCCGTCGCCGATGTCTACGACGCGCTCCGCTCGCCACGCTCCTACAAGCCGGGCTTCACCCACGAGGAAGCGTGCCGCCGCATTCTCGAAGGCGACGGCCGCATAAATCCAGCGCGGCATTTCGACCCGCGCGTCCTTGCCGCCTTCGCCGCCTGCCGCGCCGAGATGGACCGCATCTGGCGCAGCCTTCAGGACGCGCCGGCGCCGTCCGCTCGCAAGCCGGCGGCGCGCCGCGGGCGAAAATGACGCATCCGGCGCCGCGGCATGGCGGCGTGTGCGGATTGGAAATCGGCGACCGATGAACCACATTGGGGGTGCGGACCTCGTCCGGACCGGCTTGACATTTCGCCGGGTCTCCCCTCTGCTGAGCGCGGCCATCGCGGAGAGACGATAATCAAATCAAAGCGTAAGCGTTGGTCTGGAGGCATTCGAGCGGGATGATTTCTGACGGGGATTGGGCCGCACCGTTTCTGCATCTTTGGGCGGTTTTCGGCTTTTGCTGGAATTCGGTATCGCATCTCGACATCCGCCGGCTCATCCTCGAGCACGGCCGGTGGTTCTATCTCATCACCTTCGTCTGGACCTTCGTCGAGGGCGAGACCTTCGTCATCTTCGCCGCCAGCTTCGCGGCGCAGGGTCTCCTCAATCCGTTCATCCTGCTGCTCAGCGCTTGGCTCGGCAGCTTTTCCGGCGACCAGGCTTACTTCTATATCGGGCGGCGCTTCGGTGGGCAGCTCCTGCAGCGCTATCCGCGCTGGCGCGCCGGCGTCGACACGGCCCTCGGCTTTCTCCGGCGCTACAGCACGAGCTTCGTGCTGACCTTCCGCTTCACTTACGGAATCCGCAACTTCTCGTCCTTTGCGATGGGGATGAGCGGACTCTCCTGGCGGCGGTTTCTCAGGCTCAATTTCATCGCCGCCGGACTCTGGGCAATCACCTTCATTGCGGCCGGCTACCTGCTCGGGCATGTGTTCGGCGCGGCGCTCGGCGAATTCGCCGATTCCTTCGGCCTCGTGATGCTCGGCGTCTTCATCGTGGTCGCGACCGCGCTCGTCATCATGCACCGCGTGCAAAAGCGCCGGCTCGTGCCGCCGCGCGGCGCCTTCGAGGCGACGCCGCCCTCGTAAGGCCGCCCGTGAAGCCGCCGACCGTTACCCGGCCTGGGCGAGGGCGGTTTCGGCCCGGCTTTCCGCCGCGGGCGCGGCCCGTTCCGCTGCGGCGTCGCTCGGAATGAAGGGCACGAGATCGCCCGGCCGGTAATCGGGGCGTGCCAATCCGGCGGCGGCGGCGAGGAGGGCGAGGCGGACAAGATGCGGCCGATGCGCCGCCAGCAGGCGGGCGAGGAGCACCGCCTCGACGGCGGCGATGCGCTCCTCCGGCGCGCCGGCGCCGGCGAGGCGCTCGGCGAGGCGGTCGAATGAGGCATCGAGAAGGCGGAGGGCGTCGGCGATCTTGTCGCTGCGCAGGCGCGCCGGTTCCACCTCGCCGATCGAAGCGACGAAGGCGGCGGGCCGCGTCAATCCCTCGATCCGCGAGAGAAAGCCCGCCGGCAGCGGCAGGTGGCGCTTGGCGGTCGCCGCGGCGATGAGGCCGGAGATGGCCGCGAGACGCTCGGTCGCGCTCAGTCCGAGGGCGGCGAAGCGGGCGAGATCGGCGGCGACGGCGCTGTGCCCGAGGCGGCCCCACTCGGCCATCGCCTGCTGCGTCCCGCTTGCGTCCTGCATGCTCTCTCCTGCCGGGTGACGGAATGTCGGGCGGTTCGTGTCCTGGTGCTCGCTCGCCCGGCGATCCTAGCGAAGGCGGCGCCGAGGGATATCATCGAATTCTTCACAATTTACCAAAATTTGCCCGATCCCATGGCCGAGAACTAGGGACACCAAAGGCGATCTCTTGTGTCTTTTTTCGGCGCTAGAGGATTGGGCGCCGCTAATCTTGGCGCTGCCCGATCCTTCGCCTAACATCGCCGTGTGGTCGGGAGCCTGAGGTGAAGAGAATGCGTCGAGCGGCGGTGAGTGTGGCGTTTCTATTCCTCGTTTCGGCGGCCAAGGCGGCGCCGCCGGCCTGCTATCGGCCGGCGGAGATCGAGGCCGACCAGGCGATCCGCTTTCAGACCGAGCTGATGGTGACGAGCGAGGTTTGCAAGGTTTCGAGCTATGTCGATTTCACGCGCCGCAACCGCGAGGCGATCATCGCCTATCAGCACGCTCTCATCGACCATTACCGCCGGATCGGCGATCGCCACGCCGAGGCGACGCTCGACAGCTACATGACCCGCCTTGCCAACGAGCTGGCGCTGTCGGATGGCCAGCAACCCGCGGTGACGCTGTGCAGCGGCGCCTCGGGCTGGCTTGCTGCCGCCGGCGCCCTCGGCAGCGCCGATTTCCACCGCATCGCGGCGAGTCGCGCCGCCGATCATAACGACTCGTATCGGCACTGCCCGGATTAGCGCCGCGGGTCCACGCCGTCCGTCGTTCGGGCACCGGCGAGGCGCT
>JAJPHB010000168.1 GCA_021325525.1 Alphaproteobacteria bacterium | reverse complement strand
CGGATCTCCTGATCGAGGCTTTCGCCGGCCTCCCCGAGGCGCTGCGGGCGCGGGCGCGGCTGCGCATCGTCGGCGAGCCCTTCATGCCGATCGCGCCGCTGCAGGAGCGGGCGCGCGCGCTCGGCATTGCCGATCGCATCGAGTGGGATTTGCGCTATCTGCGCGATGCCGAGATCGGCGGCGTCATTGCCGCCGCCGACATCCTCGCCTTCCCCTACCGGCAGATCGACGCGAGCGGCGTCCTCATGGCGGCGCTCTCCTACGGGAAGCCGATCGTCGCCTCGGCCATGGGGGCGTTTGCCGAGCTGCTGCGCGATGGCGTGCATGGCCGTCTCGTGCCGCCCGGCGACACCAAGGCGCTCGGCGATGCCCTCGCCGAGCTCATCGCCGATCCGCCGCGCCGCGCCGCGATGGGGGAGGCGGTGCGAAGCATCGCCGGTGTCGTTCCCGATTGGCCCGAGATCGGCCGAAGGACGCTCGCGCTCTACGAGAGCCTCCTCGCCCGCCGCGACGCGGCGCGCGGCGCCGCGCTCAGCTACGGCCGTAAGTATCCTCGAAGCGGACGATATCGTCCTCGCCGAGATAGCTCCCCGACTGTACCTCGATGAGGTGAAGCGGGATCTTGCCGGGATTTTCCAGGCGGTGGCGCGTCCCGAGCGGGATGTAAGTCGACTCGTCCTCGTAGAGCATCACCTCCTCGTCGCCGCGCACGATACGCGCCGTCCCATGCACGACGACCCAGTGCTCGGCGCGATGGTGATGCATTTGCAAGGACAGCTTGGCGCCCGGCTTCACCATGATGTGCTTCACCTGCACCCGGTCGCCGGCATGGATCGTGCGATAGGTGCCCCAGGGGCGATGCACGGTCGGATGGCTGCCGATCTCGCTCCGCTTCTCGCGCTCGAGCCGCGCCGTCAGCTTCTTGATGTCCTGCGCGCGGTCGCGCTTCGCGACGAGGACAACGTCGCCCGTCGCGACGACGACAAGGTCGTCGATCCCGAGAGCCGCGATCATCCCGCTCTCGGCGCGGAGATAGGAATTGCGCGCCTGCTCGGCGACGACGTCGCCGAGCACGGCGTTGCCATCCGCGTCCTTGGGGGCGAGCGACCAGAGCGCGTCCCAGGAGCCGACGTCGCTCCATCCCATCGCGACCGGCACGACCGCGGCCTTGTCGGTGTGCTCCATCACCGCATAGTCGATGGACTGGTTGTCGAGCGCGGCGAAGGCGGCCTTGTCGAGGCGCAGGAAATCGAGATCGCGCTGGGCCTTGGCGAGAGCGGCGCGGCAGCCGCTTACCATCTCGGGATGGAGGCGTTCCAGCTCCTCGATATAGAGGCGGGCCGGAAAGAGGAAGATGCCGCTGTTCCAGTAATGGTCGCCGGAAGCGAGATAGGCGGCGGCGCGGTCGCGGTCGGGCTTCTCGACGAAAGCGGCGAGCGCGTAGCACTCGCCGGCGCCGTCGAGCCTCGCTCCCCGCCGGATGTAGCCGTAGCCTGTCTCCGGCCGGTCGGCGGCGATGCCAAAGGTCACGAGGGCGCCGCCGCGTGCGGCCGTCGCCGCGCGTTCGATCGCGGCGCGGAAGGCGGGTGCGTCGGCGATCGCATGATCGGAGGGCATCACCAGCAGCAGGCCGGCCGGATCCGTCTCGGCGACGCGCAGCGCCGCGATGCACGCCGCCGGCGCGGTGTTGCGCCCGACGGGTTCGAGGATGATGGTTCCGGGAACCACATCCGCCTGCCGAAGCTGCTCCGCGATGATGAAGCGGTGCTCGTCATTGGCGATGACGAGGGGCGGCGCGAAGCGCTTTGGATCGGCGACGCGGCGCACCGTCTCCTGAAGCAGGCTCTGCTGCGAGAAGAGCGGCAAGAGCTGCTTCGGATAGAGCGCGCGCGACATCGGCCAGAGCCGCGTGCCGGAGCCGCCGGACAGAATGACGGGAGTGATCTTCTCGCGATTGTTCGAGCTCGGCATCGGTCGGCGTTCTTCCCCGGCTGCGCGCGGCAGGTGGCGCGAGCATAGCACGGAATGTCAGGGCGCCGAAGGCGAAGCCAGGGATGGCCGGTCGCCGCTCGGCGGCGCCGCCGCCTGCAGGAGCCGGCTGAGGAAGCCGAGACCCCAGGCGTGGTGCATGACGGCGAAGGCGATGGCGGAGAGGAGAAGGGCGGAGCGGCGATAGCGCAGCGCGCCGTAGAGCGCCGCGCCGACCAGCGCCAGGAGATAAGCGAGGATGGGGAGGAGGAGCCAGGACGCGAGCGGGGCGAGGGCAAGGCATGCGGCATCGCCGATCACGAGGGCTACGGGGGCGAGCTGACGGGCGCGCGGCATGATCCGGTGCTTCAGAACGGTTTGCGCACGGCCGCGCCCATAGCGGAAATATTGGCGCGCAAGCGCGGCGGGGGTCGCGCGCGGATAATAGTAGACCGTGAGGTCGGCATCGAGCCAGACCTTGCCGCCCGCTTTGATGAGGCGCAGCGACAGCTCGCTGTCCTCGTTGTGGGAGAAGGCTTCATCATAGCCGCCGACTGCTTCGATGGCGGCGCGGCGGAAGCAGCCGTGCTTGCCGTGCTCGACGAACCGCGAGACGCCGCCCAACCGGTACCAGGCGTTGCCGACGCCAAGGGGCGTGTTCTGCGCGAAGGCGACCGCGGTCTGGAAGCAGGTCTTGGCCTTCGGCGCGTCGCCATAGGTGGCGACGGCGGCGCCGCTGCGGGCGAGCGCCGCCGCGGCACGGGTCAGGAAGCCCGGCGGATATTCGGCATGCACATCGCAGCGCATGACGTATTCGGCGCGCGGATCGGCAGCGCGGAGCGCGAGGTTGAACCCCGCCGCCTGCAAGCGGTTCGGATTGTGGAGGACGCGCAGGAAGGGGAACTCGCCGGCGAGGCGATGCGCGATGGCGACGGTGCGGTCCGAAGAGCCGCCGTCGACGATGAAGACTTCGAGGCGATCGCGCGGGTAGGGGTCGGCAAGGAGCGAGCGCAGGCAAGGTTCGAGATAGTGCTCCTCGTCGAGGGCCGGGAGCACGACCGAGAGGAAGGGGACGGCGCTTTCGTCGCTCATGGCGAGGGCGCGAGGAGGGCGGCGAGATCGGGCCAGCTTCGGTCGCGCTGCGAGACGACCGAAACCGGCAGCGGCCACGGGATCGCCAGGGCCGGGTCGTCGTAGCGCAGCCCGTCCGCGGCTTCGGGCGTATAGAAGGCGGAAATCTGGTACGACACCTCGGTGTCCGGAGCCAGGGTCTGAAAGCCGTGGGCGAAGCCCTTCGGCACGTAAAGCGCGCGGTAGCTTTCGGCGGTGAGCTCGAACGCCTGCCATTGCCGGAAGGCGGGGGATTGGCGGCGCAGGTCGACAATGACGTCCCAGATGGCGCCGCGGGTGCAGCGCACGAGCTTTTCTTCCTCGGCCGGCGCGCGTTGGAAGTGCAGCCCGCGCACCGTCCCCGCCCGTCGCGAAACGGAGACGCTGCATTGCGCCAGCTCGGCGACAAGGCCATGAGCCGCGAATTCCCGCGCGCACCAGGTGCGCAGGAAGACGCCGCGCTCGTCCTCGTGCGGTTCCGGCTCGACAAGGAAGGCGCCGGGAAGCCGGGTCGGGGTGAAGATCATCGCGTCACGCCGCGGCGCTGTTCCGCCAGAAGAAATCGGCGTCGATCTGCCGCGTCGCGATCAGGTGCTTCAGCTGAAGCAGGCGCGTGAAGGCGCGATCGGCGAAGACCTCCTCGGTCATGGCGATCCGCGCGAAAATCTTGCGCAGCTGCCGGGCGCCGTCTTCAGCGCTCCAGCGGCAGGCGAAATCGGGCAGATGCTGCCGGATCTTGGCAAAGGAGACGCGATAGCTGCGGTTGTCGCCGCTCGGCGCACCGAAGCTCGTCCGGCAGCCGGGGAAGACGCGCGCCACGATCTCGGCGATGTCGCGGACGCGATAGTTCTGCCGATCGTCGCCGACGTTGAAGATGTGGCCGTGAACGGCTTCGCGCGGCGCCGTCAGCGCGGCGCCGATCGCCCGGCAGATATCCTCGACATGGACGAGCGGGCGCCAGGGCGTCCCGTCGCTCGTCATGCGGATCTCCCCGCGCGTCCAGGCGAGGCCCGCGAGGTTGTTGAGGACGATGTCGAAGCGCATGCGCGGGCTCGGGCCGAAGGCGGTGGCGTTGCGCAGGAAGACGGGGGTGAAGCGCGTATCGGCGAGCGCGCCGACATCGTGCTCGACCAGAGTCTTGCAGCGGGCGTAAGCGGTTTGCGGCGCAGTGGCGCTCGTCTCGTCGCACAGCCCCTCGGCGCCGAGACCATAGACGCTGCAGGACGAGGTGTAGACGAAGCGCCGCACCCCGGCGGCCTTGCAGCGCTGCGCCAGCGCGACGGAGCCGCGATGGTTGATGGCGAAGGTCGTGCGCGGATCATGCTCGCCGAGCGGGTCGTTGGAGAGCTCGGCGAGATGGACGACGGCGTCATAGCCGACAAGGTCGCGCTCGCTGACCTCGCGGATATCCTTGATGATGACGGCGGGATGCGGCTTGCCGTCGTCATAGAGGAGGCCCGATCGGTAGAAGCCGCAGTCGAGGCCGATGACCTCATGCCCCTCGGCGATGAGGAAGGGGCCGAGAACGGCTCCGATATAGCCTTCCGCCCCGGTGATCAGCACCCGCATCAATCGCCTCACGTCCTCCTCTGAGCCGGGCGCCCGGTCTGCGGGCGGAGCGGCGGTACGCTGGGTTTTCTGAAAAGTCGCGCTCAAAACGTCCGGTGCATTTTGTTGGTTCCACGCCCCTCATCGGCAGGGGGGCGACGAGGCAACCAACGCGGGCGGTCGCCGTTTGTCCCGCGAGCGGCCGACCGCCGCTCGCTCCCGAGACAAGCGCAATTCCAGAGAAGAGGTGAGACAATGGCAGAGTCCAAGAAGGAGACGGGCCGGCAGGCAAGGCAAGCAGCGGCCGCGGAGGTCGAGGGCACGGCACGCGAAACGACGCGAGCCGCCTCGCGGGGCATCGAGGAATCGGCCGATCAGCAGCAGGAGGCGATGGAGGAGGCGGGGCACCGGGTGGAGCGTCTCGCCGAGCGGCAAGGCGAGGGGATGAGGAAGGCGGCGCGCGCCGCGGCGACCGCCGGCGAGCGCCTTGCCGGCGACGCGGCAGATGCGCTGACCCGGTCGGGCATGGCCGTCGCCAAGGCCTTGCAGGATGCCGGCCGCGTCTGGATCGAGCTGACGCAGGAGACGATGCGTCAAGGCATCGAGGCGACCGAATCGATGCTGCATTGCCGCAGCATCGGCGACGTCATGCACATCCAGACGGAGTATATGCGGAACAGCTTCGACAGCTTCCTCGACAAGGGTGCGAAGATGTCGGACATCTCCATGCGGATCTTCGCCGAGGCGACGCTGCCGCTCGCCGAGCAGCTCGGCCGCGAAGGCGGTCGCGAGGGCGAGGCATCGGCGCGGCGCTGACCGTCACCCGGAGAGGAGGGCCGACCGGATCTCGCGCTCCGGCGGCCTTCGCTCTTTTCTCGCGCCGAGGGTTGGGCTAGCAAGGGGGCGGGTGCCGCATCGGGGCGGCCGGGCGGAAAAGGCGCGATGATCGATCTCTACACCTGGACGACGCCGAACGGGCGCAAGGTCTCGATCATGCTGGAGGAGATCGGGGCGGCCTATCGCACGCACCCGGTCGACATCACGAAGGGCGAGCAGTTCGCGCCCCCATTCCTCGCCATCAACCCCAACGGCAAGATTCCGGCGATCATCGACGAGGAGGGGCCGGGCGGAGCGCCGATATCGCTGTTCGAATCGGGGGCCATCCTCATCTATCTCGCAGAGAAATCGGGACAGCTCCTGCCGCAAGAAACACGCGCGCGGATGGCGACGCTGCAATGGCTGATGTTCCAGATGGGCGGCATCGGGCCGATGTTCGGCCAGCGCCATCACTTCTACCGCGCCGCGCCCGAGAAGGTGCCTTACGCGCTCGAGCGCTACACCAAGGAGACGCACCGCCTCTACGGCGTCCTCGACAAGCGCCTCGCCGAAGCCGCCTACCTCGCCGGCGACTACTCGATCGCCGACATCGCCACATATCCCTGGGTCGCGCGCTGGGAATGGCACGATCTCGACTGGGCGAAATTCCCTCATGTCGAGCGCTGGTTCAAGGCGATCGGCGCCCGCCCGGCGGTGCAGCGCGGCATGGCCGTGCCGTGAGCCGCGCCTGGCGACGCCGCCGAATGGCGCGTTGACAGTGCCGGCGGCCCTGTTTAGAACGGGCGCCGCATACGCCGTGTGAAGACCACTCCGGTGGAGGGGTGGCCGAGTGGCTGAAGGCGGCGGTTTGCTAAACCGTTATACGGTGATAAACCGTATCGTGGGTTCGAATCCCATCCCCTCCGCCACTTCAGAACAGAACTGCGAACTCAGCTTGCTTTGCGGGACAGCGTGAGCGGCAGGTCCAGCTCGACCCGGTCGTGCATAACCTTGGGCGTGATGCGGCCGCGCTCGCCGCGTTCGAGGCGGACCAGGCCGTAGCCTTCCATGGTCCTGAGCGTGCGGGAGAGGTTCGACTTGGCCTTGCCGGTGATGCGCGCCAGCTCGTCGAGCGACCCCGGCGCCTTCTCGGCGATGACGCGCAGCAGCTCGCGATTGCCGGCTGACAGGACCTTGG
>JAJPHB010000027.1 GCA_021325525.1 Alphaproteobacteria bacterium | reverse complement strand
GGAGGTGCAGCTCATCGCGCCGATCGCCATGGACGAGGGCCTGCGCTTTGCCATCCGCGAGGGCGGCCGCACCGTCGGCGCCGGCGTCGTCGCCAAGATCATAAAGTGACGCGGCACCCCCTCCCAAACCCAGGGGGCGGGTGGCTACGCAGAGGTGACAGATAACAATGGAAAGCCAAAACATCCGGATCCGCCTCAGGGCGTATGATCACCGCGTGCTCGACCAGTCGACGAGCGAGATCGTCAACACGGCCAAGCGCACCGGCGCCCGCGTCCGCGGCCCGATCCCGCTGCCGACCAAGATCGAGAAATTCACGGTGCTGCGCTCGCCGCATATCGACAAGAAGTCGCGCGAGCAGTTCGAGATCCGCACCCATAAGCGCGTCCTCGATATCGTCGATCCGACGCCGCAGACGGTCGATGCGCTGATGAAGCTCGACCTCGCCGCCGGCGTCGATGTCGAGATCAAGCTCTGAGCAGGTTGCACCGGAATGAGCCACATTTGCCCGACCGTCATTGCGAGCCGCAGGCGAAGCAATCGAGGGCCGCAATCTTCGGCCTCTGGATCGCCGCGTCGCTTGGCTCCTCGCGATGACGCCTCATTAGGAATGGCGCCATGCGAACCGGATTGATCGCGCAGAAACTCGGCATGACCCGGGTCTTCACCGAGGAAGGCAATCACGTGCCGGTGACGGTGCTGAAGGTCGACAATTGCCAGGTCGTCGCCGTGCGCACCGAGGAGAAGGACGGCTACAGCGCCGTTCAGCTCGGCGTCGGCGCCGCCAAGGTGAAGAATGTCGGCAAGGCCATGCGCGGTCATTTCGCCAAGGCCAAGGTCGAGCCGAAGAAGTTCCTCGCCGAGTTCCGCGTGCCGAAGGACGCTGTGCTCGAGGTCGGCGCCGAGCTTTCGGTCGAGCATTTCCTGCCGGGGCAGTTCGTCGATGTCGTCGGCACGACGATCGGCAAAGGCTTCGCCGGAGCGATGAAGCGGCACAATTTCGGCGGCTTGCGCGCGTCTCACGGCGTTTCCATCTCGCATCGCAGCCACGGCTCGACCGGCCAGCGCCAGGATCCGGGAAAGACCTTCAAGAACAAGAAGATGGCGGGACATCTCGGCGATGTGCGGGTGACGACACAGAACCTGCGCGTCGTCGCCACCGACGCCGCGCGCGGCCTCATCATGCTGCGCGGGGCGGTGCCGGGCAGCGCCGGCGGCTATGTCCTCGTCAGCGACGCGGTGAAGCGCAAGGCGCCGCAGGATCTGCCCTTCCCGGCGGCGCTGCGACAGCCGGCCGAGGCGCGGAAACCTGCCGAGGCCGGCGAGGCACCGCAGGCGGGGGGTGAGTGAGATGAAGCTCCAGGTCAAGAACCTCGACAACGAGGCGGTCGGCGAGATCGAACTCGACGATGCCGTTTTCGGCGTCAGGGTCCGCGCCGACATTCTCGCCCGTATGGTCAACTGGCAGCTCGCCAAGCGCCGCGCCGGCACTCACAAGACCAAAGGCATCAGCGAAATCCAGGGCACGACGAAGAAGCCGTGGAAGCAGAAGGGCAGTGGACGGGCGCGCCAGGGCAGCCTGCGCTCGCCGCAATTCCGCGGCGGCGCCGTCATCTTCGGCCCGGTCGTGCGCAGCCATGCCTTCGATCTGCAGAAGAAGGTGCGGCGCCTCGCGCTCAAGACGGCGCTGTCGGCGAAGCAGGCCGAGGGCAAGCTCGTCGTGCTCTACGCGGCGACGCTCGCCGAGGGCAAGACCAAGGCGTTGGGGCAGCGCCTGGCGAAGCTCGGCTGGGAGTCGGTGCTGATCATCGGCGGCTCGACCCTCGACGAGAATTTCGCCCGGGCGGCGCGCAACCTGCCGAAGGTCGACGTGCTGCCGCAGCAGGGCGCCAATGTCTACGACATCCTGCGCCGCGACACGCTCGTGCTGACGCGCGAGGCGGTCCAGCAGTTGGAGGCTCGGCTCAAATGAGCAGGTTCCGCGTCATTCCCAAGGCCGAAACCAAGCTGACGCGCGAGGCGATGTACGCGCTCATCCGCTCGCCCGTCATCACCGAGAAATCGACGGCCGCCTCCGAGCATAACCAGGTGACCTTTCGCGTGCCGCTCACCGCGACAAAGCGCGAGGTCAAGGCGGCGGTCGAAGGCCTCTTCAGCGTCAAGGTGGACGCGGTCAATACCATCCGCGTCGCCGGCAAGGCGAAGCGGTTTCGCGGCCGGGCCGGGCAGCGCTCGGACTACAAGAAGGCGATCGTCACGCTGGCCGAGGGCGCCAAGATCGACGTGACGACGGGAATTTGAGCACGGGGATCTGAGGGATGGCGCTCAAGACATTCAAGCCGACGACGCCCTCGCAGCGGCAGCTCGTCATCGTCGACCGCAGCGAGCTGTGGAAGGGCGATCCGGTCAAGAAGCTGACCGAGGGCTTGCGCAAGACTGGCGGACGCAACAATTCCGGCCGCATTACCGTGCGCTGGCGCGGCGGCGGCGCCAAGCGGCGCTACCGGATCATCGATTTCAAGCGCGCCAAGGACGAGGTGTCGGCGACGGTCGAGCGGCTCGAATACGACCCGAACCGCACGGCCTTCATCGCCCTAGTGCGCTATGAGGATGGCGAGCAGGCCTATATTCTGGCGCCGCAGCGCCTCAAGGCGGGCGACCAGGTGGTGTCCGGCGACAAGGTCGATGTGAAGCCCGGCAACGCCATGCCGATGAAGAATATTCCGATCGGCACCATCATCCACAATGTGGAGATGAAGCCCGGCAAGGGCGGCCAGCTCGCGCGCGCCGCCGGCACCTACGCGCAGCTCGTCGGCCGCGACGCCGGCTACGCCCTCCTCCGCCTCTCCTCGGGCGAGGTCCGCATGGTCCGCGCGGAATGTCGGGCGACGGTCGGCGCCGTGTCCAATCCCGACCAGCAGAACATCGTCATCGGCAAGGCCGGACGCCATCGCTGGCTCGGCCACCGCCCCTCGGTGCGCGGCGTCGCCATGAACCCGATCGACCATCCGCATGGCGGCGGCGAGGGCAAGACTTCGGGCGGCCGCCATCCGGTCACGCCCTGGGGCAAGCCGACCAAGGGCAAAAAGACGCGTCACAACAAGGCGACCGACCGCTACATCGTGCGGCGGCGCGGCAAGAAGTAACGGAGGCGGCAGTGGCACGCTCCATCTGGAAGGGGCCGTTCGTCGACGGCTATCTGCTGAAAAAGGCCGAGAAGGCGCGCGGCTCCGGCCGCAACGAGGTCATCAAGACCTGGTCGCGCCGCTCGACCATCTTCCCGCAATTCGTCGGCCTCACCTTCGGGGTCTATAACGGCCACAAATTCATCCCGGTGCTGGTTACGGAGAACATGGTCGGCCACAAGCTCGGCGAGTTCGCGCCGACCAGGACCTTCTACGGTCACGCCGCCGACAAGAAGGCGAAGAGGGCCTGACCGATGAGCAAGCCAGCCGCTCCGCGCCGTCTCGATGAGACCGAGGCCAAGGCCTATCTCCATGTCATCCATGTGAGCGCGCGCAAGCTCAACCTCGTCGCGCAGACGATCCGCGGCAAGAGCGCGCCGGCGGCGCTTGCCGAGCTCACCTTCTCGCCGCGCCGTATCGCCCGCGATGTGAAGAAGGTGCTGCAGGCGGCGATCGCCAACGCCGAGAACAATCATCAGCTCGATGTCGACCGGCTCTACGTCAAGGAGGCGACGGTCGGGCGCGCCTTCGGCATGAAGCGGTTCCACGCCCGCGGCCGCGGCCGCGCGGCACGGGTCGAGAAGCATTTCAGCAATCTCACCGTCATCGTGCGCGAGCGCGCCGAAGCGGCCGAGGAGTAGGAGCGCCAACGCCCATGGGTCAAAAGGTCCATCCCGCCGGCTTGCGGCTCGGCATCAATCGTACCTGGGATTCGCGGTGGTTCGCGCGGCGCGACTATGGCGGGCTGCTGCACGAGGATTTGCGCCTCAGGCGCTTTCTCAACAGCCGCCTCGGACAGGCCGGCGTCAGCCGCATCGTCATCGAGCGCGCCGCGAAGAAGACGCGCATCACCATCCATTCCGCGCGCCCGGGCGTCGTCATCGGCAAGAAGGGCGTCGATATCGAGAAGCTGCGCGGCGATCTCGCCAAGATGACGAAGAGCGAGGTCAGCCTCAACATCGTCGAGATCCGCAAGCCCGAGATCGAGGCGAAGCTGATCGCCGACGGCATCGCCCAGCAATTGGAGCGGCGCGTCGCGTTCCGTCGGGCGATGAAGCGCGCCGTGCAGTCGGCGATGCGCCTCGGCGCGCAGGGCATCCGGATCAACTGCTCCGGCCGCCTCGGCGGCGCCGAGATCGCGCGCATGGAATGGTACCGCGAAGGCCGCGTGCCGCTGCACACGCTGCGCGCCGATGTCGATTTCGGCTACGGCACGGCGAAGACGACCTACGGCACCTGCGGCGTCAAGGTCTGGGTCTTCAAGGGCGAGATTCTGG
Source organism: Alphaproteobacteria bacterium (assembly GCA_021325525.1). Classification (GTDB taxonomy): domain Bacteria; phylum Pseudomonadota; class Alphaproteobacteria; order ATCC43930; family CGMCC-115725; genus URHD0088. Next base: position 9,499 of record JAJPHB010000027.1, on the reverse strand, counting down.
CCCATGACCCGATGGCGCAAGACAAGCGCGCGGCGGAGCCGCAGCCCACGGGCGGCGATCGGGCGCGGCGCGAGACGGCGCCGCGCGAAGCGGCGCGGGAATAGTCGAGGAAGGCGAAAGCCCATGCTCAGTCCGAAACGCACGAAATACCGCAAGGCGCATAAGGGGCGCATCCACGGCCTCGCCAAGGGCGGGACGACGCTGAATTTCGGCTCCTACGGCCTCAAGGCGACGGAGCCCGGGCGCGTCACGGCGCGCCAGATCGAGGCGGCGCGGCGCGCGATCACGCGCCACATTCGCCGCATCGGCCGCGTCTGGATTCGCGTCTTTCCCGATGTTCCGGTGTCGCAGAAGCCGGCCGAGGTCCGCATGGGCAGCGGCAAGGGCTCGCCCGAATTCTGGGTCTGCCGGGTGAAGCCCGGCCGCATCATGTTCGAGCTCGACGGCGTCCCGGCGGCGCTGGCCAAAGAGGCGTTCGATCTCGCGGCGGCCAAGCTGCCGATCGGCACGCGCCTCGTCACGCGCCTCGGCGAGAAGGTGGCGGCATGAAGGCGAGCGACATCAGGGCGAAGACCGGCGACGAGCTCCGCCAGCAGCTCGAGGACCTCGGCAAGGAGGCCTTCAACCTGCGCTTCCAGCGCGCGAGCGGCCAGCTCGAGAACACGGCCCGGGTCCGCCAGGTGCGGCGCGACATCGCGCGGATCAAGACGATCCTCGACGAGCGCGCCCGCGCCGGCCGGGCCTCGTAGGAATAGGAAAAAGCCGATGCCCAAACGCATCCTGCAAGGTGTTGTGGTGAGCGACGTACAGGAGAAGACCGTGATCGTGCGCGTCGAGCGGCGCGTCATGCATCCGGTCTACAAGAAGTACATCACCAGCTCGAAGAAATATGCGGCGCATGACGAGGCGAACCGACACAAGGTCGGCGACACCGTGCGCATCGAGGAAAGCCGGCCGATCTCGAAGCGCAAGCGCTGGGTCGTGCTCGAGGATGCCGCGAGCCCTTCCGCCGCGGCCAAGGGGTGATCCGCCATGATCCAGATGCAGACCAATCTCGATGTCGCCGACAATTCCGGCGCACGGCGCGTGCAGTGCATCAAGGTGCTGGGCGGCTCGAAGCGCAAGACCGCGACGATCGGCGACATCATCGTCGTCTCGGTGAAGGAGGCGATTCCGCGGGGCCGGGTCAAGAAGGGCGACGTCCATCAGGCCGTGATCGTGCGGACCGCCAAGGAGATCCGCCGGCCCGACGGCAGCGCCATTCGCTTCGACCGCAACGCCGCCGTCCTCATCAGCAAGCAGGGCGAGCCGATCGGCACGCGCATCTTCGGGCCGGTGACGCGCGAGCTGCGCGCGCGCAAATTCATGAAGATCGTCTCCCTGGCCCCGGAAGTGCTTTGAGCGGGGGAATGCGGATATGACCAAGCTCAAGATCAAGAAGGGCGACAAGGTCGTCGTCATCACCGGCAGGGACAAGGGCAAGACCGGCGAGGTGCTGCGCGTGCTGCCCAAGGAGGCGCGGCTCATCGTCCAGGGCGTCAACGTCGTGAAGCGGCACACGCGCCCGGCAATGGGCAATCCCGGCGGCATCGTCGAGAAGGAAGCGACCATCCACATCTCGAATGTCGCCCATATCGACCCGAAGAGCAGCAAGCCGACGCGTGTCGGCTTCAAGACGCTGACCGACGGCCGCAAGGTCCGCGTCTCCCGGCGCTCCGGCGAAGTGCTCGATGCGTGAGTGACGAGACATGACCCGCTTGCAGGAACACTACGAGAAGACGGTGCGGCCGGCCCTCATGAAGGAGTTCGGCTACAAGAACCCGATGCAGGTGCCGCGCCTCGAGAAGATCGTCATCAATATGGGCGTCGGCGAAGCCGTGCAGGACGGCAAGAAGGTCGATTCGGCCGTCGGCGATCTGACGGCGATCGCCGGCCAGAAGCCGGTGGTGACGCGCGCCAAGAAGTCGATCGCGACCTTCAAGCTGCGCGAGAACATGCCGATCGGCTGCAAGGTGACGCTGCGGCGGCAGCGCATGTACGAGTTCCTCGACCGCCTCGTCAACATCGCGCTGCCGCGCGTGCGCGACTTCCGCGGCGTGTCGGCGAAGAGCTTCGACGGGCGCGGCAATTACGCCCTGGGGCTGAAGGAGCAGCTCGTCTTCCCGGAAATCGACTACGACCAGGTCGACAGCGTCCGCGGGATGGATATCGTCATCGTCACGACGGCCAAGACCGATGCGGAGGCCAAGGCCTTGCTGCGCGGCTTCGATATGCCGTTCAGCAACTGACGCCGACACTGTTAGGCCGACGAGGATAGCGAATGGCAAAGAAGAGCTCGGTGAACAAGAACGCGCACCGCGCGAAACTGGCGAAGCAGATGGCCGGGAAGCGTGCGCGTCTCAAAGCGATCGCGAACGACCGGAACGCTCCGGCGGAGGAGCGCTTTGCGGCGCAGCTCAAGCTTGCCGAGATGCCGCGCAACTCCTCGCCCACCCGGATCCGCAGCCGTTGCGAGCTGACCGGCCGGCCCCGCGGCGTCTATCGCAAGTTCAAGCTCTCGCGCATCGCGCTGCGCGAGCTCGCTTCGGCCGGCCAGATCCCCGGCATGGTCAAGTCGAGCTGGTAAGGAAGAGACGCTCATGTCGATGACCGATCCTTTGGGCGATATGCTGACCCGCATCCGCAACGCGCAGCAGGCGCACAAGCCGACGGTAGCGGCTCCGGCCTCGAAGATCCGCGCCAACGTGCTCGAAGTCCTGAAGCGCGAGGGCTATATCCGCGGCTTCACCCGCGAGGACGTGCGGCCCGGCGTCGCCGAACTCAAGATCGAGCTGAAATATGTTGATGGCGAGCCGGTGATCCGCGAGATCTCGCGCGTCTCCAAGCCGGGGCGCCGGATCTATTCGAAGATCGCCGATCTGCCGCGGGTCTATAACGGGCTCGGCATCGCCATCCTGTCGACGCCGCGCGGCGTCATGTCGGACAGCGAGGCGCGAGCCGCCAATGTCGGCGGCGAGGTTCTTTGCCGCGTCTTCTGAGCAAGCGAGCCATTGGGGTGTAACATGTCGCGCGTAGGCAAGAACCCGGTGACCGTTCCGAGCGGCGTCACCGTCGACATCGCCGGGCAAGAGCTGACGGCCAAGGGCAAGCTCGGAACGCTGAAGCTTGTCGTCAGCAACGAGGTTGCAGCCACCCTCGAGGACGGCAAGGTGTGGGTGAAGCCCAAGACCGACAGCAAGCGTGCCCGCACGCTCTGGGGGACGACGCGGGCTCTCGTCAACAACATGGTGAACGGCGTCTCCAAGGGTTTCACCGTCAATCTCGAGATCAACGGCGTCGGCTATCGCGCCGCCGTTCAGGGCAAGACGCTGAACCTGCAGCTCGGCTTCAGCCACGAGGTGCAGTTTCCGATTCCGCCCGACGTCAAGATCGTTTGCGAGAAGCCGACCTCGATCAGCATCAGCGGCGCCGACCGCCAGCGGGTGGGACAGGTGGCGGCCGTGATCCGCAGCTACCGCAAGCCCGAGCCCTACAAGGGCAAGGGCATCAAATACGAGACCGAGACGATCCGCCGCAAGGAAGGCAAGAAGAAGTAGGGGCGCGCCATGGCCAACAAGTCGGATACTCTTTTCATTCGGCGTCGCGCCCGGGTCCGCGGCCGGATCGCGCGCGCGCAGGCGGCGCGGCCGCGCTTGTCGGTGTTTCGCTCCTCGCGCCACATCTACGCGCAGGTCATCGATGATGAGAAGGGCCACACCCTCGCCGCTGCATCGAGCCTCGACAAGGAGTTGCGCGAAGGGGCTTTGAAAGAGGGCGGCGCCAACCGCGAGGCGGCCGCCGCCGTCGGCAAGCTCATTGCCAGCCGGGCGCTTGCGGCCGGCGTCAAGGCGGTCGTCTTCGACCGCGGCGGCTATCTGTTCCACGGGCGCGTCAAGGCTCTTGCGGATGCCGCCCGCGAGGGCGGCCTCGATTTCTAATTGCACGGGAAGGATTGAGCACGTCATGGCACGAACCCCAGGCGCCGGAACGCGAAGCCCCGGCGGGGCCCGCGGCCCCGGCCGTGGACCCGACCGCGGTGGACGCGGGCGCGACGGCGACCGGCAGGCGCGCGGCGAGCGCGAGGAAAGCGAATTCGTCGAGAAGCTCGTCAGCATCAACCGCGTCGCCAAGGTGGTGAAGGGCGGCCGGCGCTTCGGCTTCGCGGCGCTCGTCGTCGTCGGCGACGGCAAGGGCCGCGTCGGCTACGGCTCGGGCAAGGCCCGCGAGGTGCCCGAGGCGATTCGCAAGGCGACCGAGCAGGCGCGGCGGGGTCTCGTCCGCGTGCCGTTGCGCGAAGGCCGCACGCTTCACCACGACATCGTCAGCACCTACGGCGCCGGCAAGGTCGTCGTGCGCGCGGCGCCGCAAGGCGCTGGCATCATCGCCGGCGGCCCGATGCGCGCCATCTTCGAGGCCCTCGGCGTCAAGGATGTGGTGGCGAAATCGGTCGGCACCTCCAACCCGCACAACATGATCAAGGCGACCTTCGAGGCGCTGACGCATCTTGCCAGCCCGCGCGCGGTGGCGGCGCGCCGCGGCAAGAAGGTGAGCGATATTCTGGGCCGCCGCGACGGCGCCGAGAAAGAGGCGCGGGAGTAGCCATCATGGCGCGTTCGAAAGCGGCCGCGGCGTCGGCCGAGAAGAAGACCTTGCGGGTGACTCAGACCGGCAGCCCGATCGGCCGCAAGGCCGACCAGGAGGCGACGCTGAAGGGGCTCGGGCTCAACAAGCGGCACCGGACCCGCGTCCTCGAGGACACGCCCGCCGTGCGCGGCATGATCTTCAAGGTGAAGCATCTGGTGCGCGTCGAGGAATAGGACCGCGGCTCCGCGGTGGAAAGCAGGACGATGAAGCTCAACCAAATCAGGGACAATGCCGGCGCCCACTACCGCGCCAAGCGCGTGGGCCGCGGCATCGGCTCCGGCAAAGGCAAGACCAGCGGTCGCGGCGGCAAGGGGCAGACCGCGCGCTCCGGCGTCGCGCTCAACGGCTTCGAGGGCGGCCAAACGCCGCTGCATCGCCGCTTGCCGAAACGCGGCTTCAACAACGCCGTCTTCCGCACCACATATCACATCGTCAATCTCGGCCGCCTCCAGCGGGCGGTCGAGGCGGGCAGGCTCAAGGGCGATGCGACGGTCGATGGCGCGGCGCTCGTCGAGGCGGGCGTGCTGCGGCGGTTGCGCCACGGCGTCCGCCTCTTGGCAAAGGGCGAGCTCAAAGCGCCGCTGACGATCGCGGTAGCCGGTGCTTCGGAGGCGGCGATCGCGGCGGTCGAGAAGGCGGGCGGCAAGGTGGTTCTGCCGGTCTCCGGGACGGCGGCAAAGCCGGCCGCGGCCGAAGGCGGAGCGGCGAAGCCGGCCAAGGCCAAGACGGGAGCGGGCACAAGCGCCAAGGCCGGAGAGGCAAAACCTGCGAGCAGCAAGCCCAAGACCAAGAAGCCGAAGAAGGCCGACGAAGAGTAGGGACGGTCGATAGCGTACTGGCGACCTCGGGGTCGCACGAGGGAAGGGTTAAATGGCGTCAGCCGCCGAGCAGCTAGCCGCGAACATCAATTTCTCCGCTTTTGCCAAGGCGACCGAGCTCAAGAACCGCATCTGGTTCACGCTCGCCGCCTTGGTCATCTATCGCCTCGGCACCTACATCCCGATTCCCGGCATCAATCCGCAGGCGCTCGCCGAGATTTTCAACCGCAATTCGGGCGGCATTCTCGGCATGTTCGACATGTTCTCGGGCGGCGCGCTCGGGCGCATGACGATCTTCGCGCTCAACATCATGCCGTATATCTCCGCCTCGATCATCGTCCAGCTCCTGACGGCGGTATCGCCCACGCTCGAAGCGCTGAAGAAGGAGGGCGAGGCCGGCCGGAAGAAAATCAACCAGTATACGCGTTACGGCACCGTCTTCCTCGCGGCCTTGCAGGCCTACGGGATCGCGGTGGGCCTCGAAGGCGCGCGCGGCGCGCTCGGCGCCGCCGTGCTCGACCCGGGCGTCTTCTTCCGCCTCGTCACCATGGTGACGCTGACCGGCGGCACCATTTTCCTCATGTGGCTCGGCGAGCAGATCACGGCGCGCGGCGTCGGCAACGGCATCTCGCTCATCATTTTCGCCGGCATCGTCGCCAACCTGCCGCATGCCGTCGCGGCGCTGCTCGAATTGGCGCATACCGGCGCGATCTCGACCGTGACGCTGCTCTTCTTCATTGTCATGTCGGTCGTCGTCATCGCCGCCATCGTCTTCATGGAGCGCGCGCAGCGCCGGCTCCTCGTCCAGTATCCGAAGCGCCAGCAGGGCAACAAGATGTTCGGCGGCGAGGCGTCGCACCTGCCCCTGAAACTCAATACCTCGGGCGTCATCCCCCCGATCTTCGCCTCGTCGCTGCTGCTGCTGCCGGCGACGCTGGCCAGCTTCAATACCGGCGGTACCGGGATTCTGGCGCAGATCAGCCAGTACATCGCCCACGGCAAGCCGCTCTATATGGCGCTCTATGTCGCGCTCATCATCTTCTTCTGTTTCTTCTATACGGCGATCGTCTTCAACCCCGTGGAGACGGCCGACAATTTGCGCAAATACGGCGGCTTCATCCCGGGCATCCGGCCGGGCAAGAACACCTCGGACTATCTCGACTACGTGCTGACGCGCCTCACCGTTGTCGGCGCCATTTATCTCGCGGTGGTCTGCATCCTGCCCGAGTTCCTCATCTCGCAGTACTCCGTCCCCTTCTATTTCGGCGGCACCAGCCTCCTCATCGTCGTCAGCGTGACCATGGACACGGTGGCGCAGATCCACTCCCATCTCCTGGCGCATCAATATGAAGGGCTCATCAAAAAGGCGAAGCTGCGCGGGAGCCGGCGCGGATGAACCTTATTCTGCTGGGTCCGCCGGCAGCCGGGAAGGGGACACAGGCAAAACGGATCGAGGAGCGCCACGGCCTCGTCCAGCTCGCCACGGGCGACATGTTGCGCGCCGCCGTTGCGCAGGGAACCGAGACAGGGCGCAAGGCGAAGCCGATCATGGATTCAGGAAAGCTCGTGCCCGACGAGATCCTCATCGCCATGATCGCCGAGCGCATCGCCGCCCCCGACTGCGGCAACGGGTTCATTCTCGACGGCTTTCCGCGCACGGAGAACCAGGCCGCCGCGCTCGACGCCATGCTCGCTGAGCGAGGACGGCGGCTCGACCACGTCATCGAGATGAAGGTCGACGAGGCGGCGCTCGTCGACCGCGTGACCGGGCGCTTCACTTGCGCCACCTGCGGGGCCAGCTATCACGACCGCAACCACCTGCCGAAACGCGCCGGCATCTGCGATGTCTGCGGCGGCACGAAATTCACCCGCCGCGCCGACGATAATGCCGAGGCGATGAAGGTGCGTTTGGCTGCCTATCGCGAGCAGACGGCCCCGATCCTGCCCTATTATCGCGCGCGGGGCGTCCTCAGCACTGTCGACGGGATGGCGCCGATCGAGGAGGTGTCCCGCCAGATCGAAGCCATTCTGAGCGCGCCATCGCGCCCGGCCGAATCCGTTCGGGAGTGTTGACTTGAAGGTGAAGATTCATATAATGCGCGCCCTTGTGGCTGCGCCGTGCGGCCACTCATAGATTCAGCCCTATCGGATCAGAGGAGAAGCGCAGGTGGCGCGTATCGCTGGCGTCAACATTCCGAGCCAAAAGCGGGTTCCGATCGGCCTGACCTATATCCACGGCATCGGCCGCACCAAAGCCGCCGAGATCTGCGAGAAGCTCAGCATTCCGCCGGCGCGCCGCGTGCATGAGCTGACGGATGACGAGGTGCTGCGCATCCGCGAGCTGATCGACCGCGAATATCAGGTGGAAGGCGACCTGCGGCGCGTTGTCGCCATGAACATCAAGCGCCTGATGGATCTCGGCTGCTATCGCGGCCTGCGCCATCGCAAGGGGCTGCCGGTGCGAGGTCAGCGCACGCACACCAATGCGCGCACCCGCAAGGGGCCGGCACGGCCCATCGCCGGCAAGAAGAAATAAGCGCAAAGCCAGGGGATAGAGAGAAGGAATGGCCAAGGCTGCTGCCGCGCCGCGTCTGCGTCGCCGCGAACGGAAGAACATCACCGCTGGCGTCGCCCATGTGAACGCCTCGTTCAACAACACGGTCATCACCATCACCGACGCGCAGGGCAACACCATCGCGTGGTCGTCGAGCGGCAGCCAGGGCTTCAAGGGCTCGCGCAAATCGACGCCCTATGCAGCGCAGGTGGCGGCCGAGGATGCCGGGCGCAAGGCGATGGAGCACGGCATGCGGACGATCGAGATCGAGGTCAAGGGCCCGGGATCGGGCCGCGAATCGGCGCTCCGTGCGCTGCAGGCGGTCGGGTTCGCCGTCACCTCGATCCGCGACGTGACGCCCATTCCGCATAATGGCTGCCGGCCGCCGAAGCGCCGGCGCGTGTGAGCCATAAGGCTCGTACGCGGCACAGATTGCAGTCGCGAGGAGCCGGGCTGCGACATTCGAGAGGGCCGACCGTCGGGCCGGCGCTCGCCGTGAGCAGGAGCCGGCGCTTCGCGCTTTTGTCCAAGAGGTCCGACCCGTGATTCAGAAAAACTGGCAAGCCCTGATCAAACCGAAACAGCTCGCGGTGGAGCCGGGCGACGATCCGAAGCGGGTCGCGACCGCCGTCGCCGAGCCGCTGGAGCGCGGCTTCGGCCTGACGCTCGGCAACGCGCTGCGCCGCGTGTTGCTGTCCTCGCTGCAAGGCGCGGCGATCACGGCGGTGCAGATCGAGGGGGTTCTGCACGAATTCTCCTCGATTCCCGGCGTCCTCGAGGACGTGACCGACATCGTGCTCAACATCAAGGGCATCGGTCTGCGGATGCATGGCGAAGGCCCGAAGCGGATGCGCCTGCGCGCGAACGGCCCGGGCGAGGTGCGGGCCGGCGCCATCGAGACCGGCCACGACATCGAGATCATGAACCCCGATCATGTGATCTGCACGCTCGACAATGGCGCCAAGATCGCCATGGAGTTCACCGTCGAGACGGGCAAGGGCTATGTCGCGGCGTCTCAGAACCGGCCGGAGGACGCGCCGATCGGCCTTATCCCCGTGGATGCGCTCTTCAGCCCGGTGCGCAAAGTCTCCTACAAGGTCGACAATACCCGCGTCGGGCAGGTCACGGACTACGACAAGCTGTCGATGCGGGTCGAGACGAACGGAGCGGTGACGCCGGAAGATGCGGTGGCGCTCGCCGCCCGCATCCTGCAGGACCAGCTCCAGCTTTTCATCAATTTCGAGGAGCCGCGCGCCGCGGGCGAGGAGGAGCGGCCGTCCGAGCTGCCCTTCAACAAGAATCTCCTGCGCAAGGTGGACGAGCTCGAACTCTCGGTCCGCTCGGCCAACTGCCTCAAGAACGACAACATCGTCTATATCGGCGATCTCGTGCAGAAGACCGAGGCGGAGATGCTGCGGACGCCGAATTTCGGCCGCAAGTCGCT
>JAJPHB010000115.1 GCA_021325525.1 Alphaproteobacteria bacterium | reverse complement strand
GTCCAAAAATGCGATGCCATCGCGGTCTTCCGTTGAAGTCGCTTACCCAATCCGGTGAGGAGCGCGCGTACATCTTCATCAAGAAAATTGGACGCGGCGAAGAAATCTTGCTGGTCGGAAGAGACCCGGGACGCGGCCGCCGAACTGCTGAATCACCTCCAATCCATGACGAGCGATCAGGTGTGCCGTCGCTCGCCTTGGCCTCAAGGTCGAGGAAGATTCGGCGACGCTTAGAGATCTAGCGAAAGATGTTCAGAAGCTTCGGCAGGCGAAAGATTAGCTAATTAACCTCCCAACAACATGTTGCGCGTAGGCTGCATTTTAATCGAGCCTCATTGGGTCGCGAAGACTCCGCATGTGCGCGCAGAAATAACGGAGCACCACCATGTCCTTCTTTGCCAACCTGAAGATTTCAAGAAAGCTGGCGACGGCCTTCGCTTGCCTCATCGTGATCACGCTGGGCGTGAGCGGCCTGATCTACAGCCGGGTTGTCTTCATTCAGCAGAGCGCCCACTGGACCGAACACACCTACCAAGTTCTCGAAGGCTTGCAGCAGGTGATGGAGGGCATGGTCGATCAGGAGACCGGACTGCGCGGTTATCTCCTCTCGGGCGACCAGAACTTCCTGGCGCCCTACAAGAGCGGCAAGGGCATGTTCGACGAGGCCTTCGCGCGCGTCCAGCAGCTCACCAGCGACAATCCGCTGGAACAGCAGCGGCTCTCGCAGATTCAGGATCTCGCGCAGAAATGGCACGATCAGGTGGCCGGCCAAGAGATCTCGCTGATGGCGCCGACCGCTTCGCAGGACCAAGCGCGGAAGATGGAGGCGAGCGGCATCGGCAAGAAGTCGATGGATGGCATCCGTCAGATCATCACCGAAATGGACAAGACCGAGCGTGGCCTAAAGGAGAAACGCGATGCCGATGAGGCGTCCGCCTTCCATATGGCTTATACGCTGACCCTCGCTGGCGGTGTCGTTTCGCTGCTGACGGCCATCGGCTTCGGCGTGCTGCTGACGCGCGGCATCGCCGGGCCGATCACGCGTATGACCGGGTCGATGAAACGCCTCGCCGAGGGCGACAAGACAGTGGCGATCTCCGGCATCGGCCGGAAGGACGAGATCGGCGCCATGGCGGAGGCGGTGCAGGTCTTCAAGGACACCGCCATCGAGGCCGAGCGCCTCTCCGCCGCGCAGGCCGAAGAGCAGGCATCGCGTGAGCGGCGCGCCCAGCGACTCGAGGAGTTGACGCGCGGCTTCGAGACGAAGGTCGGCAACCTCGTCCAGTCGCTCTCCTCGGCGGCGAGCGAGATGGAGGCGACCGCCCAGGCGATGTCGTCGACCGCGGAGCAGACGAACCACCAGTCGATCGCCGTAGCCGCCGCCTCGGAGCAAGCCTCTGCCAATGTTCAGACGGTGGCGACCGCCACCGAGGAGCTGGCCTCGTCGATCAAGGAGATCGGCCGGCAAGTGACGCAGTCGTCGCAGATCGCCGCCAAGGCGGTCGGCGAGGCGACGCGCACCGATGCGACGGTCCAGGCGCTGGCGACCGGAGCGCAGCGCGTCGGCGAGGTGGTAAACCTCATCAACGACATTGCCAGCCAAACCAACCTCCTGGCATTGAACGCCACAATCGAGGCGGCGCGTGCCGGCGACGCCGGCAAGGGCTTCGCCGTGGTGGCGAGCGAAGTCAAGTCGCTGGCGAGCCAGACCGCCAAGGCGACCGAGGAGATCGCCGTGCAGATCGCGCAGATCCAGGATGCGACCAAGGGCGCGGTCGCGACGATCCAGAGCATCGGCACGACGATTACCGAGATCAACGAGATCGCCGCGGCGATCGCGTCCGCCGTCGAGGAGCAGATGGCGGCGACGCAGGAGATCGCGCGGAACGTTCAGCAGGCAGCGAAAGGCACGCAGGAGGTGTCGAGCAACATCGCCGGCGTGAAGCAGGCGGCAACCGACACCGGCGCCGCGGCGAGCCAGGTGCTCGGCTCGGCCGGCGAGCTGTCGCGCCATTCGCACGAGCTGAGCCGCGAGGTCGACGCCTTCCTGTCCGGCGTTAAGGCGGCGTGAACGGCCGGGGCGTCGGGCAAAGCCGGCCGACCCCTCTTCGCGCCGGATGCTCGATAAGCGTGAGATGTCGACATGAAAGCCCAACACTATCAGGTGGGCGCCCGCTCGCCTGTCGCGGCACAGGTGCAAAGGCTCGCGGAGAAGGATGAACGCTACACTCAGGCCGCGTGGACGGGCTAGGGTCCAGACTCAATTGAGCCAATCGGCAACGGTGGCCGCGATGATCACGCCGGCGAAGAAGTTTCGGGCGAGCTTGTCATAACGGGCGGCGATGCGGCGGAAATCCTTCAGGCGGCAGAACATGCGCTCGATGACATTGCGATCACGGTAGCGGGTCTGATCGAAGGGAGAAGGTGCTTGCGGTCGGACTTGTTGGGGATCACGGGCAGCGCGCCGAGTCCGACGATGGCGGCGCGCAGGTTGTCGCCGTCATAGGCCTTGTCGGCGATCAGAGCATCGATGGCCGGCGCCAGCGCCAGCAGTTCGGGTGCGGTGGTGATGTCGGAGGCTTGGCCCGGCGTGAGATGGAACGTCACCGGCCGGCACAGCGCGTCGGTCAGGGCGTGGATTTTCGTCGTGCGCCCGCCGCGCGAGCGGCCGATCGCTTGCGTCTGCTCCCCCCTTTTCCGCCGGCGGCCGAGCGGTGTGCTTTTATTATGGTCGAATCGATCGCCAGCGACTGCGGCGTCCCGGAGGTTGCGACCAACGCGGCGAAGATCGGCTGCCATCGGCCGCGCTGCGACCACCGATTGTGCAAAGGAAGTCCTGGAACTCGTCAAGATCGAGCAGCTTGACGAAAGGGCGTTAGTCGCAATCCACGAAAAGGCTCCCGCGCTGGAAAAGAGCGCCTATCGCCATAGCCCGAACGTCTATGCGCGAACGAAACCGGCGACGTCCAAGACCATGGCTGACTAACCATAGCCAGAGCGCAAACCCGATGAGGTTGAGGCGCAGCCGGACGGCGAAGAAGTTGGCTCGTCGCATCGTCGCAACACGCCGGACTCTGCATTCTCGATGCGCCGGGCCTTTCGGCGACCCTCATCGAGACCGCCGCCTTCGTTCCCCCGCTTGAGGACCCCAGCTGCTCCGGCTGCGACCAGCGGCCCCGGCTCCGCGCAAGCCCGCGCCCTTCGGCGTCAATCGGCGCTCGCCGGCGCCGCCGATGGCAAGTCGATGATGATGGCGGTCCCTGCGCCGGGGGCGCTCTCGATTCCGATCTGGCCGCCGGTCTGGAGCACGAAGCCGTGGACCATCGACAGCCCGAGGCCCGTTCCGGCGCCGGCGGGCTTCGTCGTGAAGAAGGGCTCGAAGACCCGCTCGCGAATCTCCGCTGCCATGCCGGTGCCGGTGTCGCGCACGACGAGCCGCACAGCAGGGCCCGGCGACATGACGCCGGCTGCCGAAAGATCTTCCGGCGCCAGCACGACATTGGCCGTCTCGATCACCACCGTGCCGCCGTCGGGCATGGCATCGCGCGCGTTCACGACGAGGTTGAGGACGGCGCGTTCGAGCTGGTCGGGATCGACGAGCGCCCGCTGAAGGTCGGGCGCCAGAGCCATCCGGGTCTCGATGCCGGGCCCGACGCTCCGAGCGAGGAGATCGTCCATCCCCCGGAGAACGGCGTTCACATCGACCACTTGCGGCACCATCACCTGCCGGCGCGAGAAAGCGAGCAGCTGTTCCGCGGTTCGCCCGCCCCGCTCCGCCGCGCCCTTGGCTTTCGCCACTAGCCGCGCGAGATGCGGATCATTCGACACGCGTGCCGCCAGCGCCTCCAGGTTGCCGATGACGATCTGAAGGACGTTGTTGAAATCGTGCGCGACCGTGCCCGCGCTGCGACCGATGGCCTCCAGCTTGCGCGCCTGGATCAGCGCCGCCTCGCGCTCCCGCAAGGCGGCCGTTCGCTCCTCGACCTGCTGCTCCAGGCTTTCGTTCAATCGTCGCAGCGCTTCCTCGGCGCGCTTCTGGCGCGAAATGTCGCGCGCGATCGTCGAGCCGCCGATGATGGCCCCGCCACGGTCCCGGATCGGCGAGGACGCCCAGGAAACGTCGATCGCGCGACCATCCTTCCGCTGTCGCACGGTCTCGAAAGGCTCGACCGCCCGCCCTCGCCGAAGCTGCGCCAGGATATGCTGCTCCTCGCCGAGCCGGTCGGTCGGAACGAGGACAGCGACGGGGCGGCCGATCATCTCGTCCGCGCGATAGCCGAACAAAGCCTCCGCGCCGCGATTCCAGCTCGTAACGGTGCCGTCGAGAGACTTGCCGATGATCGCGTCCTCGGACGAGGCGACGATCGCCGCCAAATACGCCTGCGTGGCCTCGGCCGCCTTGCGGCGGTCGATGTCCTCGATGATGGCGACGGCGTGATCGACCGTCCCGTCGCCGGCGCGCACGGCGGCAACGGTGAGGTTGGCCCAGACCACGGAGCCGTCCTTGCGGATACACCGCTTTTCCAAGGAGTAGCGCGGGATCTCGCCCGCAACGAGGCGTTCGAGAAGGGCGCCGTCCGCCGCCAGGTCGTCCGGATGCGTGATGTCCTGGAAGGTGCGGCGGAGCAGCTCGTCCCGCGAATAGCCGACGATCTCGCAGAGCCGCTGATTGACGCGAATCCACCTCCCATCCGGCGCCACATGCGCCGCGCCGACGGCGGCCTGCTCGAAGGTCTCGCGGAACAGCGCCTCGTTTCGCCGCGATGCGTCCTCCGCTTCCTGCCGGCTGACGGCGACCCCGAGGAGGTTGGCGAGGCCCTGGAGGAAGGCCGTGTCCTGCTCGGTGAACCGTCCCTCCTCCGGGCTGTCCACCTCCAGCACGCCGAACGGCTCGCCGTCGTGAAGGATCACGACGTTGATCGCGCGCTTGATCCCATGCGCGGCCAGCAGCTCCGGCGTCCGAAACCGCTTCTCGTTCGCGAGGTGGTTCGAGATCACCGGCAGGCCGGTGTGGAGAGCGTAGCCGGCCGGAGAGTCGAGATCGGCGCCGACGCTCGCATGACCGATCACGCCGGGGCGCCAGCCGACGCCGGCCCGAACGAGAAGGCGGTTCCCTGAGGGAACCGGGGTCGCGAGCTTGGCGAATGCGGTCTGCAGCCCGAGCGCGGCGAGGCGCGTCGCCTCCTGGAGAAGCGCATCGAGATCCCTCGATATGAGCGCGAATCGGCCGAACTCCACCAGCAGCCCTTGCTGACGGAGGCGGTACGCGAGCTCGTGTTCGGGTCCGCCGCCCGTCTCGGGTGGGCGGGGGACCGCTGGCGGCGAACTCCGCACATGATCCATGTGAACCATATACAGAGCATTAAGGGTCATCGGGAAGCAACACCCTCTGACTCGATCAAATCCCTACCGCGATCGGCTCCGGAAAAAGCGGGCGGATGCGACGGCGCAAGATCGGCTCGAAATGCGACGGGACTTCCTCCACCGCAGCGCCAGGCTGTTCTACGCGACCCGCCGCGGGAGGTTCCGTCCGAGGCTGCCCGCGGCCTCTGCCGCGGGCTTGTTCCACGCGCTTATCCGCCATGACACCGCAACGGCCCAGCCATGCGGCGGCGGCGCGCGGCCCGGCATTCCGCGCGGCGGCGGTTCGGCGCTAGTCTTCGCCCGCTCGGGCCGGCTTGGCCGCCCGGCGCGCAGCCAGACCCGACCCGCGAGCCCGCACGTGCCAGACCCGCTGCCGCTTCCGACCCAACCCGCCGCCGAGCCTCTGGCCGAGGCGCGGCGCGCCGCGCGCCGGAGCTGGGTCTTCGCCGCGACCATGACGGCGATGTTCATGGCGGCGATCGAGGGCACCATCGTCGCGACGGCGATGCCGACCATCGTCGGCCAGCTCGGCGGCTTCGAGCTCCTGAGCTGGGTCTTCACCGCCTATCTGCTGCCGCAGGCGATCACCGTCCCCATCTATGGCCGCCTCGCCGATCTTTACGGGCGCAAGCGCGTGCTCTTCGCCGCGATCGCCATCTTCCTCCTCGGCTCGGCGCTCTGCGGCGCGGCGCGGAGCATGGTCCAGCTCGTCCTCTTCCGCGTCCTCCAGGGCGCCGGAGCGGGCGGCATCCTGCCGGTGACGATGACCGTCGTCGGCGACCTCTACGCCCCCGCCGAGCGCGCGCGCATCCAGGGCTGGCTGTCGAGCGTCTGGGCGACGGCGGCGATCCTCGGCCCGCTGGTCGGCGCCGTGCTGGTGGCGCAGACGAGCTGGTCGATCGTCTTCTGGATCAATCTGCCGATCGGCGCCGTCGCCGTCGCCATGCTAGCGCTCACCTTGCGCGAGGACATCCAGCACCGGCGGCGCCGCATCGACGCGCTGGGCGCGCTTCTCATGGCCGCCGGCACCTTCCTTCTGATGTTCGGCCTCGTCGAGGCGGCAAGGCTGGAGCGGCGCGTCCTCGCCCTCTTCCTGGGCAGCGGCCTCCTGCTCCTCCTGCTCTTCGTCCTCAATGAGCGGCGGGCGGCCGAGCCGATGCTGCCCCCCTCGCTCTGGCGCGACCGCATCATCGTCGGCGGCAACCTCGCCAATCTCGGCTTCGGCGCGGTGATGATGGGCATCACCGCCTTCCTGCCGACCTATATGCAGGGCGTGATGGGCGAAACGGCGCTCGCCGCCGGCCTCGTCCTCACCCTCATGTCGGTGAGCTGGTCGTGCGGCAGCACGGCGACGGGGCGCCTCATGCTGCGCAGCTCCTATCGCACGGGCGCGGCTTTGGGCGGCGCCATGCTCGTCATCGGCTGCCTCGTCATGGTCGACCTCGCGCCGACGCGCGGCATCGCCTGGGCCGCCGGCGGGGCGGCGCTGAGCGGGCTCGGCATGGGCTTCGTCAGCAACAGCTTCGTCGTCGCCATCCAATCGGCCGTCGCCTGGTCCGAGCGCGGCATCGCCACCTCCAGCATCATCTTCACGCGCATGATCGGGCAGTCGGTCGGCACCGCCGTCTTCGGCGGCATCCTCAATGCCGGGCTGGCGGAGCTGGGAGGCAGCGCCGAGCTCGTCGACCGGCTGATGGAGCCGGCGCTCCGGGCGGCGATGCCGGTGCCGGAGCTCAATGCCCTGCTCGCCGCGGTCGCCGGCGCGCTGCACCGCG
The DNA here is from genome assembly GCA_021325525.1 of Alphaproteobacteria bacterium. Lineage (GTDB taxonomy): Bacteria > Pseudomonadota > Alphaproteobacteria > ATCC43930 > CGMCC-115725 > URHD0088. The sequence continues at coordinate 48,528 of JAJPHB010000115.1, read as the reverse complement.
TCTATGTCATCGATGCCGGCCTCGCCGTCATCGTCCTCGCGGCATCCTTGTGGCTGCCGCCGCGCCTCGGTCCGGAGCGCCGGGGCTGAAGCGCGCGACGGCGCGGGCGCTCAGCCCTGCGTCGCCCAGTCGCGGCGATCGCCGCGCGGATAAGTCGGCAGCGCCACCAAGGCGCCGGCGCCGAGATCGACGGCGATGCGGTCCCACTCTCTCGCGAGCGCCGGGTCGGGGGTCGCGCGCGACAAGTGATGATAGCGCCGCGCTTCCTCGAGGCGCGCGCAGATTTCGGGCACGGCGGCGATGAGAAGCCTCTCGGTCTCCAGCACCGAGCCTTGCGCGCCGACATCCTTGACGCGGAAGCGGCCCTCGCTGAAGAAATGCGCGCTCATGACGATGCGGGGCTCGGGCGAGCCGCGCAGCGCGAAGGGAGCGAAAAGCCGGCCCGTCAGCATCACTTCGGGCTCGATCTGCAGGACGCTCGCGGAGAAGACAGGGGCACGCCGCAGGAGCGCGTCTTCGATGAGCGAGCGGATGTAGCCGCCATAGGCGGGACCCAGCGTCTCGGCAACCTTGCGCCCGGTCGTGTCGCCGCCGAAGCGGCGCGTGCAGGCCGCGCCGACATAGCGGTAACGGGCATCCGGCAGCTCATCGAGGATGATGAGATTGGGGAGGAGCTCGGCCGGGATCGCCGAGACATCGCCGTCCCAATCGGCCAGCGCAGCGCCGCCGCGGCGGCTCTCCCAGAAGCGCAGGAGGCGGAGAAAATCGGGCGCGGCGAAGAAATTCCGAAGCATGGATCCGTTCAGGCGGCGATCGCCCCTGCGGTGTGCGTTTGGTGCTCCTCCTTCTAACACAGCGAGGCGCAGGCGTGATCGCCCGGTGCGGCAGGAATGGGGCGGCAAGGGGGGCGGCGCCGCCCCGCGCACCCGTCCTGTCGGCCCTCGCGCCGGTGTCGGCTGTGAAAATATCGATCGCGTCGCCGGAAATTCCGGGGCCCGCTGCTTGTTTTCATTGCAGAGAAAACGCGCGCGCCTTCGGGAGGAGGCGCGCCACCCGTTGGAGAGCCCCCGTGATACGCAGCTATGTCGTGGCGCCCTTCGTCCTGATGCTCCTCGGATGCGCGGCTAGCGCCGATCCGCATCCCGGCTTCGAGCCGCCGCTGGCGCAAATCGATCCGGGCTGCCTTTCCTGGAAGGCGGCGATGTCGACGATGCGCGAAACCGATCCCGAAGCCGCCATCGTCTATGTCGACGAAGGGCGCGCGGCGCGGCAGATCCTGGCCTTCGTCAACGCCCTGCCGCCGGCCTCGCATGCCGAAGGCGACCGCGTCGCCGTCCTCTATCTGCCCCGTTCAGACAAGTTCCTTTTCGTCATCGGCGAAAAGAGCTGCCTCGCGAGCGTCGTGCAGGTCCCGTCCGAGCAGCTTCAGCGCTTCGTCGGCATGGGCATCTGAGCGCGGCGGCTCGCGTCCCGCCGGGCGCCGGGCGGGCGGCCGAGGACGCGCAGATCTGTCATGCGCCCGGCGGCGGTTCCGCGCCGAGGCCGCGCCGCCTATCTCTCCAGCCGTCACGTTGAACGGAGCCGGAGATGCGGTTCGTCGGAGTTGTGCTGGTGCTGCTGGCGATCACGGGAACGGTTTCGGCAGCGGCGGAGGGGGTGGCGCCGGAAGGCGCCGTCGCCTGCATCTCGCAAAGCGGATTGTGGGCCTATCTCGACGATGTCGAGACCAGCGACCGCGAAGCGTTGCGGCAGATCTACCGCGGACAGTGCCGCCTGATCGGGGGTGCCCATTACGCCGCGGTCGAGTCGCGAAACGGCGTCGCCAAGATCCTGGTCTTCAAGCAGCCCGGCAATTGGAACAGCGCCGAGCCGCTCTACACGACGGAGGAGATGCTGCAGCCGGCGAAGGGCGCCGCCGGCCGCTCCTCGTGACCGCCGCTATTCGAAGGGCGGCGGCTTGATGGTGACGGGCGCCAGCCCCTTGCGCTGCATGCCGAGCTGCGCCGCGGCCACCGGCGAGAGGTCGATGATCCGGTTCGGCCGGTGCGGGCCGCGGTCGTTGATCGTCACCAACACCGAGCGCCCGTTGCGGCGGTTCACCACCTCGACGACGCTGCCGAAGGGAAGCGTGCGATGCGCGGCGGTCAGGCGCTTGCAGTCCATGCGCTCGCCGCTCGCCGTGCGCCTCCCCTCCTCCTCGTGGCCGTACCAGGACGCCCAGCCCTTCTCGATCCGCGCCTTGGCGCAGGCGGGCTGCGCCAAGGCGCCCATGGCAATCAGCACCGCCATCGTCCGGTAAATCACGGGGTTCCCTCCTGTGATTTTTTGGGAAGCGAAGGTGCTTGCTCTTCCGCGCTGAGGAGCGCCGGCGGGATCGCCCGCTTACGACAGCCCCCGATGCGGTTCGGCGAAGTAGAGGTGGACCGCAAGGCAGCGTTGATAGGTGGTCGGCGCCGGGCGCTCGAAGAGACGGCGCAGCAGCGGGCGCGCCGGAGCCGGCCGCTTCACTGCATTGACCCGCCAAGTCTCCGCCGAGTCGACTCGCTTGGTGAAGCCAAGGTGTTCAATAAACTTCGAAGAACGCTCCATGACTTGTCCTCCATATTCCTCGTCGGCAAAAGCATATGGAGGGGCTTTACAGAAAATCAACCGATTTATTCTCGATCAAGATTTGTTAAATGGTTAATGGTTATTGGTTAATTTCGGTAAATTTTCGATTAAGATTCTGGCAAAATTCGATTCTCGCGAAAATAATATTACCCGGCGATTGGAGACGGTTTGCCGGGCGACGGGGCTCCGCCCCGCGAAGGTCACAGCATCTCGAGCGGCTGCTTGCCCGCCGGCGGCGGAAAGGCGCGGTCGAGCGCCGCCAGCTCGGCGGCGGGAAGCGCGATATCGAGCGCCGCCGCGTTCTCGCGCACATGCTCCTCCCGCCCCGCCTTGGGGATGACGGCGACGCCGTCCTGATGGAGGAGCCAGGCAAGAGCGAGCTGCGCCGGGCTGACACCACGCCGCGCGGCAAGGCGCGTCAGCGCCGCATGGCTCAGCATGCGCCCTTGCTCGATGGGCGAATAGGCCATGACCGGCACCTGACGCTGGCGGCACCAGGGCAGCAAGTCCCATTCGGGGCCGCGCCGCGTGAGATTATATAAGATCTGGTTGGTCGCGACGGCGGCGCCGCCAGGCAGGCCGGCGAGCTCGGCCATGTCGTCGGCATCGAAATTGCTGACGCCCCAAGCGCGGATCTTTCCGGCGGCGAGCAGCGCCGCGAAGCCTTCGATCGTTTCGGCGAGCGGCACGGCGCCGCGCCAGTGCAGGAGGTAGAGGTCGAGCCGGTCGGTCGCGAGGCGCCGGAGGCTGCGCTCGCAGGCGGCGACGACGCCGCGGCGCGAGGCGTTGTGCGGATAGACCTTGCTGACGAGGAAGACCTGGTCGCGCCGGCCGGCGATCGCCGCGCCGACGATCTCCTCGGCGCCGCCCTCGCCATACATCTCGGCGGTGTCGATGAGGGTCATGCCGAGATCGAGGCCGAGCCGCAGCGCCCGCTCGGCATCGCCGCGCCTGCCTCGGTCTTCGCCGAAGCCCCAGGTCCCCTGCCCCAGAACCGGCATCGCCTGACCCGAGGGCAATCGCAGAGAGCGCATCGCCGCCTCCTCCCTGTGCTCCCCCTCCGAACGGCGGCGGGGGCCGGCCTATTCCGCGGGGCCGGCGCCTCGGCCGGACTGGGCGCGGCGGATCGGGCGGCAAGGCGACATTCCTCGCCGCCAGCTTGCGCCGAAAGTTTGTTTCGCAGCCGGCCCGCTTTGTCTAGCGTCCCGCTCCTTCCAGGACAGCAATAACGGGGGAATGATGACGGCAGCGACGCCCGATCCGTTCGAAGGCGCCAAATGGGGCGAGCCGGCCCTCGGCACGCCGAGCGGCACGATCACCTACAGCTTCGCCGCGCAGAATCTCGGCAACGAGCCCTTCCATATCGATGCCGGCCTCGATCCGAGCTACCAGGCCGATATCCGCACGGCGCTCGCCGATTGGAGCGCGGTCGCCAATGTCCATTTCCAGGAGGTGCCCGATTCCGCCGCGAGCGACATCCGCTTCGCCTGGCAGCATATCGACGGGCCCTATGGCACCGTGGCCGAGACCTACTGGAACTACCAGAACGGGCAGATGCTCAAGGACTGGATCGGGTTCGACGATTCCGAATCCTACGGGCCGAGCGCGGCCGGCCACACGCTCGGCGACGGCATCGACTTCACCGCCATCGCCGAGCACGAGATCGGACATGCCCTCGGCCTCGGCCACAACACGGCCGAGCCCGCGATCATGAATCCGGTGATGAGCGTCAATCAGCTCGAGGCGCCGGATATCGCCGGAATCGACGCCATCTATGGCGGCGCCCGGATCGCGGGGAGCGCCGTGCCGGCCGCGGCGACCGCGCATCTTCCGGCGCAAGCCCATGCCGACCCGCTCATCGCGCTGCCGCCGGCGAGCGATCCGGGCTTCGCGCACGCCCTCCTCAGCGATATCGAGGAGCTGGCGAGCGCGCGCGGCCTGCCGTTGCGCGAGATGCTGCATCAGGAGCTGCAGCAGATGGACACGGCCGGCTTCGGGAGCGGCGGGACGGCGGATCATGGCGGCGCCGCGCCCGCCGATGCGATCCAGCAGGGGCTCCACGCTTTGCTGGCCGCCCAGCCGCACCACGACGACTGGCTTCTCGGCTGAGCACCGCGCCGCGCAAATGAGACGACACCCTTAGAGAGAGGAGATTCCAAAAGGTCGCTTACGGCGGCGACGGAAGGTTGCTATCCTTACCCCTGCCAGTTGCGGAGGCGACGATGCGGAAGACGCTGATTGCCGCTCTGTTGGCGGCGCTGATACCGATAGCCGCCCGCCCTGTGCGCGCCGAGACCGTCGACCTCCAGCTCATCCTCGCGGCGGACGTGTCGCGCAGCGTCGACGAGGACGAGTTTCACCTCCAGCGCGAAGGATACGCCGCAGCGCTCACCAATCCGAAGGTGCTCGACGCCATTCAGTCGGGACCGCACCATGCGATCGCGGTCAGCTTCATCGAGTGGTCGGGCTCGGACGCGCAACGCGTCGTCGCCAATTGGGCCATCATCCGCGACGAGGAGACGGGCGGGGTCATGGCCAATACCCTGCGGACGGCGCCGCGCTCCTTCGCCGGCTTCACCTCTATCAGCGCGGCGATCGACTTCGCGATGCGGCACTTCGCCGAGAGCGGCGTCAGCAGCGAGCGCCGCATCATCGACATTTCGGGCGACGGCACCAACAACGGCGGGAGGCCGGTGACCGATGCGCGCGACGACGCCGTCGCCGCCGGCGTCACCATCAACGGGCTCGCCATCGTCAATCTGCATCCCAATCCCGGCTTCACCGCCCATACCCAGCCGCCGGGAGGCATCGGGACGTATTACCGCGAGAACGTCGCCGGCGGACCCGGCAACTTCGTCATCGAGATCCAGGATTTCTCGACCTTCGCCGAGGCGATCGTGAACAAGCTCGTCGCCGAGATCGCCGCCGCCGATCGCGCGCAGATGACGGCAAAGGCAGCCTTCGCTCCCCTCTGCTGCCGGGCGTGGCCGCCCGATCCGGGCTGAGATCTCGCCCGCCGTTCATTGTTGGCGCTGCGGCGGCCCGGCGGCGGGGCGACGCGAGCGCCTGCCCGGCCGCGCCGAAAAATTCCGGCCCCTCCCCGCATCGCCGGAGTAAATTCAATTCGGCCAACCCCTTGAGGAATTGTCCGAAGATGCGGGACATACGCCGGAAGGGCTTCGCGGAACGCGCCGCGGTGGCGATGGCCGAGGAATGGATCGACCGTCACGCCTCGACGCCCGCCGACGAGGCGGTCGCCGTGACCGAGGCCGTGGGCCGCGTCCTGTCGACGGCGCTCGCGGCGCCGTGCGATGCCCCGGATACCGACATCGCCGGCGCCGACGGATACGCGGTGCGCGCCGCGGATACGGTCGGCGCGGGCGACTACAATCCGCTGCGGCTGGCGGCGGCGACAGAGCCGCCGCTGCCGGTGGGCGGCGCCATGCTCATCGCCGCGGGCGCGCCGATGCCGCGCGGCGCCGATGCCATCCTGCCTTTCGAAGTCGCGGAGGCGAAGGGCGGCGCGATCGAGATCGTCGCGGCAGCGGCGGAAGGCGCGCTCGTCGAGGGCCGCGGCCAGCAGCTCCGCGCCGGCACCGCTCTCTTCGCCGCCGGCCACGTGCTGCGCCCGCAGGATGTCGGCCTGCTCGCGGCGCTCGCTATCGGCGCGCCACGGGTGGTGCGGCGGCCGCGCATCCGCCTCGTCATTCTCGGTGCGAAATTCCGTCGCGGCGACGCCGACGGGCCGATGCTGGCGGCGCTCGTCGCGCGCGACGGCGGCATCGCCGAAGCTGTCGACGCCGCGCCGACGCCAGCGTCGATCCGCGCCGCCCTCCTCGCGCCCGGCGCCGACGCGATCCTCATCGCCGGGCGCAGCGGCGCCGGCGATGACGACATCGCGCCGGCGGCGCTCGCCGAAGCCGGCCGGCTCGACCTCCATGGAATCGCGCTGCGGCCGGGCGGCTCGGCGGGGTTGGGCGAGGCCGGCGGCGTTCCGGTCATCCTGCTCCCGGGCGATCCGCTTGCCTGCCTCTGCGTCTATGATCTGCTTGCGGGCCGTCTCGTCCGGCGGCTCGCCGGGCGCGATCCCGCCCTCCCCTATGCGACGCGCGAGGTCGAGCTCGGCCGCAAGATCGTCTCCGCCATCGGCCTTCTCGACCTCTGCCGCCTGCGCCTCGTCGCTGGACGCGCGGAGCCGGTCGGCGCCATCGAGACCGGCGGGCTCGCCTCGGCGGCGCGCGCCGACGGCTTCGTGCTGGTGCCGGAGGCGCTCGAAGGATACCCGCCGGGGGCGCGCATTCGCCTCCATCTCTACGACGGATGGCGTGCATGAGCCTTAAAGACGCTCTGCGCCGCGCGGCGCGCCAGGAGCAGTTCCTCGAAGTCGTCAGCCGCGATGAAGCCGAGGCACGCTTCCATCGGCACCTGCGCCTCGCGCCGCTCGGCGAGGAGACGGTGCCGCTCGCGCAATCGCTCGGCCGCGTCCTCGCGCGCGACGTCATCGCCGCGGTCGACGTGCCGGGCTTCGACCGCGCGAGCGTCGATGGCTTCGCCCTTCGCGCCGCCGATACGGCGGGAGCGAGCGAGGCGGCGCCGCGCCGCCTCCGCCTCAACGATGAAGTCTTGACGCCCGGCCGCGAGCCTCGGATCGCGGTGGCGGCCGGTACGGCCAGCGTCATCGCCACCGGCGGCATGGTGCCGCGCGGCGCCGACGCGATCGTCATGGTCGAGCATACCGAGACGCGCGAGGAGGCCGGCGGGCTCTTCCTCGAAATCCACCGTCCCGCGGCGCCGGGCCAGTTCATCGCCGCGGCCGGCGGCGATATCGGCCGCGGCGAGATCGTGCTGCGCGCCGGGCAGGTGCTGGGCTCGCGCGAGATCGGGACGCTGGCCGCGGTCGGAGCCGCGGAGATCGCGGCGTGGCGGCGGCCGCGCGTCGCCATCGTCTCGACCGGCGACGAGCTGGTGCCGCCGGGGGCGGCGATGCGGCGGGGCGGCGTCTATGATTCGAATGCCGCGATCCTCGCCGCGGCAGTCGAAGAGCAAGGCGGGATCGCGGTGCCGCTCGGCATCGTCGCCGACGACGAGGCGGCGCTCGCCCAGATCTTGGAGACGGCGCTCGCCTCGGATATGGCGGTTCTCTCCGGCGGCACCTCGAAAGGCGCGGGCGACCTCGCCTACCGCGTGGTGAGCCGGCTTACCGATCCCGGCATCGTCGTCCATGGCGCGGCGCTGAAGCCCGGCAAGCCGATCTGCCTTGCCGTCACGCGCGGCAAGCCGGTCATCGTGCTACCCGGCTTTCCGACATCGGCGATCTTCACCTTCCATGAATTCGCGGCGCCGGTGATCCGCGCCTTCGCCGGGCTGCGCGCGGAGGAGCAGCGGAGCATCGCGGCGACCTTGGCGCGGCGCGTCACTTCCGAGCGCGGCCGCACCGAATACGTTCTCGTCTCGCTCGTCCGCGGCGCCGACGGGCAGAGCCTCGCCGCCTATCCCATCGCCAAGGGCTCGGGCTCGGTCACCGCCTTCGGACAGGCCGACGGCTTCTTCGCCGTGCCGCCGCATACGGAGACCGTGGCCGCCGGAAGCGAAATCCAGGCGAGGCTGATCGGCGCCGCCAAGGAGCCCGCCGCGCTCGTCATCATCGGCAGTCACTGCGTCGGGCTCGATCGGCTGGTCGGAAAGCTGCTGCGCCAGGGCATCACGGTCAAGGCGCTCAATGTCGGCAGCCAAGGCGGCCTCGCGGCGGCAGAACGCGGCGAGTGCGACATCGCCGGGATCCACCTGATGGATCCGGCGAGCGGGGTCTACAATAGGCCGTTTCTCACCGAGGGGCTGGAGCTGGTGCCGGGTTACGGCCGCCTGCAAGGCCTGGTCTTCCGCCCGGGCGATCCGCGCTTTGAAGGGCGCAGCATCGTCGAAGCCATCGCCGCAGCCCTCGCCGACCCCGATTGCTTCATGGTGAACCGCAATGCCGGCAGCGGCACGCGCATCCTCATCGACCGTCTCCTCGGCGAAGCGCGGCCGGCCGGATTCGGCAACCAGGCGAAATCGCACAACGCCGTCGCCGCGGCGGTGGCGCAAGGGCGCGCCGATTGGGGCATCGCCATCTCCACTGTCGCCCGGCAATACGGGTTGGGATTCACGCCGCTTCAGGACGAACGCTACGATTTCGTCGTGCCGAAGGCGCGGCTCGCCCGAGAGCCGGTGCAGGCCTTCATCGCGCTCATCGCCGATCCGGCGACACGTGCCGAGCTCGCGGCGCTCGGCTTCACGGCATAGAGGAGACCTGGCGATGGACGCTCCGCGAGGGCCATCCGAGGCCGCGCTGCTCGCCCGTGCCGGCCTGCCCCAAGCCGAGGCCGCGGCCTGGCTCGCGCAGGCGCCGGCCCTTACCGGAGAATTCGCGCGCGATGCCGCCGCCTTCTCGCGCGCCTGGCGATGCGGCGAGGCGCTGCTCGCGATGCTGCCGCGAAAGCGCGCCCGCGGCGCGACCGAGGCGGCGGCCGCCGCCTCCATCCACGCCCGGGCGCGGCGCCTGCGCGCGGACTTCCTCGCGGCCCATAGCGTGGCGGCCTACTGCCGCCTCACCGACAATCTGCGGCGCTTCGTGCGCGTCGAGCGGCTGGTCGGCGAGGCGGCGGCGCTGGTCCCGGGCCTCGTGCCGAGCGAAACGGCATTGGCCGCGGAGGCGCCGCTTCCCCTCGCCGAGAAGGAGGGCGTCGAGATCGACCAGGGGCTCTTCCTCGCCGGCGTTCTCGCCGACGCCGAATGCGGCGCGCATCTCTGCCACGCCATGCTGCTGCCGCGCGCGGAAACGGCGGAGCTTCTCCCGCGCCTGCGCAAAGAGGGGGCGCTCGATCTCGGCGCCGCCTCGGTGCGGCGAAGCGGCAAGGCCGTGGTGGTGGAATTGCGCCACCCGCGCTTCCTCAACGCCGAGGACGATACCACCCTCGATGCGCTCGAAACCGCCGCCGATCTCGCGATCCTCGATCCCGAGGCCGAGATCGCCGTGCTGCGCGGCGGCCCGGTCGAGCATCCGAAATATGCCGGGCGCCGCGTCTTCTGCGCCGGCATCAACCTGACGCATCTTTATCACGGCAAGATCCCGTATATCTGGTATCCGAAGCGCGAGCTCGGCATCGTCAACAAGATCTATCGCGGCCTCGCGACGCCGGGCGCCGTTCCGGACGACATTTCCGGCGTCACCATCGAGAAGCCGTGGATTGCCGCGATCGAAGCCTTCGCGATCGGCGGCGGCTGCCAGTACCTCCTCGTCATGGACCGCGTCATCGCCGAACGCGGCGCCTACATGACGCTGCCGGCACGAAAGGAGGGGATCATCCCCGGAGCCGCCAATCTCCGCCTGCCGCGCTTCACCGGCGACCGCATCGCCCGCCAGGCGATCCTCGCCGAGCGCCGCCTCGATTGCGACAGCGCCGAGGGCCGCCTCCTCTGCGACGAGATCGTGCCGCCGGGTGCGATGGACGCGGCGATCGCCGGCGCGGTCGCCGCCCTCGCCGGCGCCGGCCTCGTCAGCGCCGCCGGCAACCGCCGCGCCATCCGCGTCGGGCAAGAGCCCCTCGACCTCTTCCGCCGCTACATCGCCGTCTATGCCCGCGAGCAGGCCTTCTGCCATTTCAGCCCGCAGCTCATCGCCAATCTCGAGCGGAATTGGAACGCGGCGGCGCGGAAGATGTGAGGCGCGCGATATTCCCTCTCCCGCAGGGAAAGAGGAACTTTCCTGGCGCTCAGCCCGCCCCCAGCGCCTGCTCCAGATCGGCGACGAGGTCGTCGGCATTCTCGATGCCGACCGAGATGCGGATGAGCGCGTCGGTGAGGCCGATCTCCTCGCGGAGCGCTTTCGGTACGCCCGAATGGGTGGTCGAGGCCGGGTGGCAGATCAGCGTCTCGGTGCCGCCGAGGCTGACGGCGAGCTTGCAGATGGCGAGGCGGTCGAGGAAGGCGAAGGCCTCGCGCTCGCCGCCCTTGATGTCGAAGGAGAAGGTCGAGCCGGGCGCCGTGCATTGCCGCGCGAAGACGGCGTGGCGCGGATCCTGCGGATCGAGGAAGCCCAGATAATCGACACGGGCGATCCGCGGATGGGCGCGGAGATATTCGGCAAGGCGCCGGGCGTTGGCGCTGGCGCGCTCGGCGCGGATCTGCAGCGTCTCCAGCGAGCGCAGCAGCATCCAGCAGGAGTTGGGATCGAGCTGCGTCCCGATGGCGCCGCGCATGAGGACGATCTTGCGCACGAGCTCGGCGCTGCCGCTGACGCCGCCGGCGATGAGGTCGCTGTGGCCGCCGGCGTATTTGGTCAGAGAATAGAGCGCGAGATCGGCGCCGTGGCGGAGCGGCTGCTGGAACATCGGCCCCAGCATCGTATTGTCGACCGCGACCGGCGGGCGCCGGCCGCCTTGCGCCGCCGCGGCCGCGCCGGCGATGGTTGCCATGAGGCGGAGATCGACGAGACCGCTCGTCGGATTGGCGGGCGTCTCGACGAGAATGAATCCGACCGGGCCTTTTGCCTGCGCCTCGGCGAGAGCGGCGCGGACATGGCCCTCATCGGTGCCGTCCGTGAACCCCACCGGCGTCACGCCGAAAGCGGCAAGGATGTTGCGGATCAGCGTCTCCGTGCCGCCATAGAGCGGGCGGCTGTGGAGCAGCACGTCGCCCGGGCGCAGGAAGGTTAGCAGCGTCGTTGCGATCGCCGCCATGCCGCTGGCGAAGACGGCGCCGCGCTCGGCCTCGTCCCAGACCGCGAGGCGGTCTTCGAGAATCTCGAAATTGGGGTTGTTGAAGCGCGAATAGACGAGGCCCAGATCCTCGCCCTTGCGCGCCTTGCGCCGGCCGCTCGTCACATCGAAGAGGTCCTTGCCCTGCTGCGCCGTCTCGAAGACGAAGGTCGAGGTGTGGAAGATCGGCGGCTTCAGCGCGCCTTCCGAGAGCTGCGGCGAGTAGCCGTAGCCCATCATCAGGGTCTCGGGACGGAGCAGGCGATTGTTGAGCGTGCGCTGCTTGTAATTCTCGCTTTTCATCGGGTCTCTCCCGGAGCATTCGCGACATGCCCTCATCATGCACCCGACAGGGCCGCCTGTCCTGCCGGGCCGCGAGCTTGCGGAGCCCCGTGCCGCGTCCGCTCGCCGCGATGACGGCGACGATGCCGGGGTTGGGGATGAGAAAATATAAGCCGGCTTATCATAAGCATCGTCTTTCGATCCTTCGGCAGCAGGCCGGGGATCTCCCCATGAAAGGAGGGGCATCATGAGCAGGCAAATCTTCGCGAAGCTCCGTGCGGCGCCCCGCAAGGCCGCGATCGCGCTCGGCGCCCTCGCCGTGATGGGCGGCATCGCCGCCGCGCCGGCCTTCGCGGACGAGCACGGGTGGAATCGCGGCGTTGACCGCCATTACCATCACCAGGACTGGCGCGGCCATGATTGGCGCCGCTACGATTGGCGGGAGGCGCGGGAATATCGGCCCTATGTCTACGCCCCGCCCGTCTACCGCTACGCGCCGCCGCCGGTCTATTACGGAACGCCGGGGCTCAGCTTCGATTTTACCGTTCCGCTCCGCTGACGATCAGCCGGCGCCCCGGAACGTCACGACGAGGACGTCGCGATGGGCCGGGCGCGCCGGGTCGAGCGGCTCGACAGGGGTGACGCCGTGATAGACGCGGTGATCATCGACCCAGGCGGCGTCCATCGGCTCCGTCAAGGTGAAGCTGCCGAGCCGGCGACGGTCGAGCCCGTGGATGCTAGTCTCGCCGCTTGCGATGTTCTCGCGGGCGACGAGGAGAACGAGGACGTGGTCGACGCCGTCGCGGTGCAGCCCCTCGGGAGTCGGGCGCCCGGCCTCGCCGCGCCGCGCCTCGATGCGGAACTGATGCAGCTCGACATGCCATTCCCGCACCTGCGGCGAGAGCGCGCCGAAGACGGCGCGGCAGGTGCGCAGAATGGCGCCGAGCGCGGGGCTCGCCTCGGTTTCCGCCGTCACCGGCTCGAACCAGCGGGCGATGCCGCCATTCAGCGGATTGTAGTCGCGCGACTGATAGTGCGGCTGGTGGGGCTTGCGCCGGATCGCCGCCGCCGAGACGGCGAAGGCCGCGTGGCGGCGTTTCCGGTAGCGTCCGCCATCGGCCATATAGGTGTCGAGGCCGAGATCGTCCCAGCTCCGCGCGAAAGCCCGCCAGTCGCGCAGCCCTTCGCGCTCGAGGATGGCGCGCATCGCCGGCGCCTCAACGAAGGCGAAGCCGTCCCGTGCGATGCCGGCCGCGATGGTCGAGGGAGTGCCGTGGGCAGCGGCGATCGTGGCTCCGCCATGCTCCGCGGCTCGGCCGGCGCCCGGCCGATCGAGAGCGCTCATCGCAGGCTTCCGTAAGTTCCGCATGGCCGTCATCGTCCTCAGCTGCCCCGCGGAGGCGTGACGCAGCGCCCATCGCTCGCGAGGCGAGGATAAGCTACGCATGGACTGGACCAGGAAAAAGGTCCGGTCCTGGCAATTTTACTTGAACCAGTTACTCGCCGCCATGCGCCGCGACGGATACGGGGCGCCGCTGCGTCAGCGCGCTGACGACGCCGAGGACGATGAAATTGATGACGAGTGCGATGATGCCGATGTTGAGGTCTTTCAGCGCCTCGGGGAGCGCCGGAAAGAGCTTGCCGAAGGTGGTGTGGGTGAGGCTGGTCGCGGCGACCGTGGCAACGCCGGCGAGAATGCCGCAGATGGCGCCGTCGCGCGCCGCCCAATTCCGTGGCATGAGGCTGAAGATCAGCGCCGGAAAGAGCTGGGTGACGAAGCTGTACCCCATGAGGAGGAGGGCGACGATCGTCTCGCCGCCGCTCAGCGTGAAATAGACGGCGATGAGGGCGATGATCGCCACCAGCAGCTTGGCGAGGCGCGAAACATCGGCATCCGATGCGCTCGCCCGCCAGGTGCGGCCGTCGCGGCGATGATGACGAGCGCGCCGTTCATCGGCCCGTCGTCGCGCGGTTCGCCGGATCGCAGCGGAAAATGGCCGCCATAATCAGCGACGACAGCAGAATCCATAGCACGATCCAGGCGAGGATGAACGGCATGCCGAGCACCAGCGGCGTCACGCGGTTGGAGAAGAAGATGCCGAGAATGCCGAGGAACGGCAGGAGCCCCAGCCATCTGACCCAGGCATAGAGGCGATGCCGGCTCGGCGCCGGCTGCGATAGCCGCTGCCGCGGCACGCGGTTCTCCGCCATGGAACGCACCTCGCGCTTCACCTCGATCAACATCGCCTGCCGAGGGCCGTTCCGGCGCGGCGCCGCTGTCACTCGGCGGCGCTTTGCCGTGCCGCCAGCTCGCGCGGCCTCACCTCCTCATAGCGGCCCATCGCGGCGAGGCGCCCGCGCTCCATGACGAGGACGCGATCGAAGCCGCGGGCGAGGTCGACGCGATGCAGGCTCCAGACGAGGCCGCGTCCGGCGAATTCACGGCGGAGAGTCGCCATCAGGCTCGCCTGCGCCGCCTCGTCGAGGATGGCGGTCGCCTCGTTGAGAACGAGGAAATCCGGTCGCTTCAGCACGGCGCGGGCGATCGCCACCTTCTGCCGCTGCGCCGGCGAAAGGCGCATGCCGCCGCTGCCGAGATCGGCGCCGAGCCCGACCTTGACGATGGCGTCGCGCAGGCCGAGAGCGCCGATCACCTCGGCGGCGACGGCGCGCACGCGCTCGCGGGCATTGGCGGCGCCGCCGGCGATCTTGCCGAAGAGGAGATTCTCCTGAACCGTCGCGGCGCCGTTATAGCCATCGGGCGCAAAGAACTCGACGGCATCCCGCAGGGATTCGGGCAGCTCGCGCATCAGCACGTGGCGCGCCGCGACGATGCGCTCCTGCATGGGCGAATCGATGAGATCGAGCCGGTGGCGCGCCGGAGCCAGGAGGAAGGCCAGCGACAGCAGCGCCTCGCGGTCGCCGCGCGGCAGCGCCTCGACGTCGCTTCTCTTCAGCCGCCCGAGAATTGCGGAATAGAGCGGCAGATCCTGCGGGCGGATGAGGCTGAACTCTTCGATAAGGGCATGATCCTGGCGGAGGTCGGCGAAAATCTCGACCATCGTCTCCGCCGCCTTGCGCCCGACCTCGAGCAGATCGCGCAGCAGCCCGAGGCGGGCAAGGAGGCGGAGAATGAAGGGATTGCGCGCCAATTCGTCGTCGGCAAGGCGCGGCCCGATCGGCGCGCCGAAGAGGAGGTTCTGCGCGAGGGTGGCGTTGCGGTTGTAGCGCTCGGGATCGAAGCGTTCGACGAGCTTCGCCATGCCTGCGGCTTCCAGCCTTTCATAGAGCTTGTGCCGCGCGGCGATGATGCGCGGCGCGATCGCCTCGCGCTGCTCGGGCTCGATCCGGCCGCGGAGCCCGAGCGCGTAGACTTCGTCCTCGAGATCGAAGAGGCGCAGAACCTCGGCCATGCGCGCATCGAGCGCCTCGGCATCCGTGACGCCCGCCTGCTCGTAAGCGACAAGCCCGCGCGCGCCGGCGAGATCCGTCATCTCGAGCTCGCCGTCCTTCCCCGCTCGGCGCAATGGCGGATGCCGCAATCCGAGCAGAAGATTTTCCCTGAGGCTCGCCGCGAAGAGGTGGCTCGCCGCACCGACATAGCCGATGCGGCGGCCGCTCACGGCGAGCGGCAGGGCGTTGAGATCGGCCCCGCCGATGGTGATGCGCCCGGCGGTCGGGGCGAGGAGCCGGGCCAAGAGCTGGACGAGGACGTTCTTGCCACTGTCGCTCGGCCCGACAATGGCGACGTGCTGGTCGACCCCGAAGGCGAAATCGAGACCATCGAGGAGGCGCGTGCCGTCCTCGTCGACCAGCACCAGACCCGTCGCGACGATGTCGCCCTCGAAATGCGGAATGCGTTCCGGCTGTTCGAGGAGCAGGCGGCGATCCAGCATCTCGGCGGCCTGGAACTGCTCGATCACCTGCTGGTACTTGATCGCGACATCCTGCTGCTGCTGGTAGAAGTCGAGCAGCTCCTTCCAGGGCGCCGAGAGATCCTTGTAGGCGGCGAGCACGGCGACGAGCGCGCCCAGCGACAGGCGGCCCTCGATGACGAAATAGCCGCCGATCGCGAGGAAGAAGAAGGGCGTCAGCTGGTTGATGAAATTGTTGAGGAACTTGGCGAAGAACTTGCGGTTGTAGATGTCGAAGCGGATCGTGTAGATGCGACCGAGCCAGGCCGAGAGCTCGGCAAGCTGGGCGGCGGCCGCGTCATTGGCGCGGATGTCGACACGGCCGGCGATCGTCTCGCCGATGCGGTCGGCGAGGCTCCGCATCATGCGCACCCGCTCGCGCCCGAGCTGGCGAACCTTGCGCTGCAGCTTCGGTATGACATAGCCCTGCACCGGGTAGAGCAGCACCGCGGCGCCGCCCAAGGCCGGATCCTGGACGAACATGAAGGCGAGCGTCGTCGCCAATGTCCCGGCCTGGAAAATCGGCAAGGCGAAGGCGTCGCCGATGAACTCGCCCAAGGGTTCGAGCTCGGCCGTCACCATGGCGATGACGCCGCCCGCCGAGAGATGGCCGAAGGCCGGCAGCGGGAAGCGGAGGATGCGGTCGCAGAGCTCGAAGCGCAGACGGCGCAGCAGGCGCTCGCCCAACTGCCCCTTGCGCACGTTGATGTAATATTTGAACCAGCCGTTGACGATGACGAGGACCAGAAACCCGGCGCAGAGCACGAGCAGATACGGGATCTGCGCAATCTCGGCGCCCAAGATCTGCCGCGGAAAGTGCTTTCCGCCGATCGCCTGGTTGATGATGACCTTCGGCAGCTCGAGCGAATAGTAGAGGACGGGAAAGGAGAGCAGCGTCAGGACGACGAGGAGGATCTGCTCGCCGAGGCTGTAGCGCAGGACGAAGCGGTAGATCGAAGGTTCGAGCGCGTCGCGGTCGGGCGCGGCACCGGGCAGGAGGCGCATGAACGACGTCAGCGGCAGTCCGCAGGCGAGTTGCGACGGCGCCCGCGAGCGCGATGAGGTCGTTCGCCCTTCGCCTTCGCCATGGCTTCGCTCCATCGCCTTCTGTGTCGGACCACGGGTCAACGGGTGCGGAGGAGCGCTGTTCCCCAAGGGCGCAGCGGCGATCCGGCCCCTCCGGCGATGCCGCTCTCGTCAGAGACGGGCTGCGATATTGGCCGCCATCTCCTCCGGCGCCTCGGCCCCTTCCAGCCCGTCATCGAGGCTCGGCGCTTCAAGATACCACGGGACGCTGATGACGATGAGCTTCGGGCCGCCATGGCGCAGCAAGGCGGCGCGCAGCCGCCGCGCCCGCTGCGTGTGGAGGAGATGCTCCCACCAATGCTGCTTGACGAGCTGCGGGATGAGCACCGCGACGCAGCGGTCGCGGTGGCGTTCTCCGACCTCCTTGATGAAGCGGAGCAGCGGCTCGAAGAAGCGCCGATAGGGCGAGGGCAGCAGCACGAGGCGCGGCGGGTTGAGGCCGGCGGCCCGCGCCGGCTTCTCGACCTCGACGATCCAGCTCCGCCGCATGGCGTTCTGCTTCTCCTCGACATCGGGGCCGCCGAGCTTCGTCAGATGCACGGCGATGACCTCGGAGGAGAGGCTGAGGGCAAAATAGAGCGCCTTCTCGGCCAGGCGATTCCATTCCTCGGTCGGAATCACGATGACCGGCGGCGGCGTCCGACGGAGATCGAGGGGGCCGCTCTTGCGGATCTGCCGCTCGAGCCGCAGGTAATAGCGCTTCACCGTCTTCAGCAGGATGAGCGTGCACGGGATCGCCAGCACCGTGATCCAGGCGCCCTCGCGAAACTTGGCGGCGAGGATGACGACGAGCGCGGCAGCGGTGATGCCGCCGCCGACGGCGTTGACGGCAAGCCTGATGTGGTCGTCGCGGCGCTTCGTCGCGCCGCGCAGCGCCCGGCGCCAGTGCACGACCATTCCCGTCTGCGACAAGGTGAACGCCAGGAACGCCCCGACCGCGAAGAGCGGGATGAGGCGGTCGGTGATGCCGCCGAAGACGAGCAGAAGGAGCCCCGCCGCTCCGGCGAGATAGAGGATCCCGACCGAGTAGACGAGGCGGCGGCCCACCGCGGCGAAACCGCGCGGCAGGAAGTCGTCCTGCGCCACCAGCCGGCAGAGGCGCGGAAACCCGTTGAAGCTGGTGTTGGCGGAGAGCGAGAGCACGGCGAGCAGGCTGGCGATCGCGACATAATAGAACCAGCCGCGCCCGACCACCGCGCCGACGAGCTGCGAGAGAACGCTCTGGTAGCCGGGGCGCGACTGGTCCATCGCGCCGATCGCATAGGCCTGCGCGAGATAGGCGATGCCGGCGAGCAGCAAGGCGAGGATCGACACGATCGCCGCCAGAGTGCGACGGGCATGCGGAACCGCCGGCTCGCGGAACGCGCCGACGCCGTTGCTGACCGCCTCGACGCCGGTCATCGCCGTGCAGCCGCTGGCGAAGGCGCGGAGCAGCAGCCAGAGGCTGATCGTCGCCGTCGCGCCGGGAAGCGGCGCCGGCGCCGCAACCGGCGCCGGATGGCCGGCACTCGCCGCCGCCTTGGCGAGGCCGAGGGCGAGGACGGCGAAAAAGCAGGCGATGAAGAGGTATGTGGGAATGGCGAAGACAAGGCCGGCCTCGCTGGCGCCGCGCAGGTTGACGAAGGTGATGAGCAGCAGGATCGCGAGGCAGAGCTCGAGCAAATAGGGTTGCAGAACCGGTACTGCCGAGACGAGCGCCGCCGTTCCCGCGGAGATGCCGACCGCGACATTGAGGACATAGTCGATCATGAGCGCGGTCGCGGCGAGCAGGCCGGCATTCGTTCCGAGATTCTCCTTGGCCACGGTGAAGGAGCCGCCGCCGCTCGGATAGGCCGCGATCGTCTGCCGGTAGGAAACGAAAAGGATCGCGAGCAAGCCGAGGAGCACGAGGGTGATCGGGCCGATATAGCCGAGGCCGGCTGCGCCGAGCGGCATCAACATCGTCAGCGCCGCCTCGGGCCCGTAAGCCGAGGAGGACAGCGCGTCGAGCCCCATCGCCGGCACGCCGGTCAGGACGCCGATCTTTTCCTTCGCTTGCTCTCGGTTCGCCAGGGTCCGACCGAGGAGAAGACGCAGGAGCTGCACGCCCGAACCTCCGCGCCGCAGAAGCTGCCGCCTTTCACCAACACGAGCACTCCGCGCTTGTTAGCGCCGGCGTCAGGGGTTTCGCCTGGAGATTGGAACGATTGTCACTGTGAATTTCGAGCGAGGAGAAGTATTCAATTTACAGTTTTGCTATAGATCTTTTCCTGATCCCAGCTCTCTTCACACCTCATTAACCATGATCCCGGGAAGATGCCTCTTCGCGGGCGTCGCGCCGCCGCCGCATTCCTCAGACAGAACGGGCTCCGTCTTGCCGATCGTGAAGCGAATTCTTGCCCTGTTCGGCACATCCTGGAAGCCGCTCTGCGTGATCGCGGCACTGGTCATGTGCCAGAAGGTCGGCGATCTGCTGGTGCCGTGGTTCGGGGGGCGCGTCATCGACGCCATGGCGCAGGGGCGGCCGCTGCCGGCCGTTGCCGTCCTCATCCTCAGCGCCTTCACCCTCTGGGTCCTGCACGGCAACGTCCTGCCTTACGTCCTCGGCCGCTACGATACCGTTCGCTTCCAGTTCGTGGCGCGGCAGCGCATCAGCGTCGACGTCATCCGCGCCGTTCTCGGCAATCCCGCGGCACAGCGCGGCGGCAAGGATTCCGCCTTGCAGCAGGCCGTGGTCGAGCGCGGCGAGCAGGTGCTCATCGACTTCATCAACAGCCTCGTCCGCGTCGCCATCCCGGTGACGCTCCCCGGCATCGTCACCCTCGCGGTGCTGTTCGCCTGGTTCCCGATGCTGGGCGTCATCGCCATCGTCGGCGGCCTGCTCGACATGCTGGTGACGCTGCATCTCAACAAGGTCCTGGCCCCGCTCTACGGGCGCTTTCAGCAGCTCGACTACCAGCGCCAGCGCCTCCACACCCGCATCTTCCGCGATCTCGCCGCAATCTTCGCCGGGCGCCGCGAAGCCGCCACGACCGCCGCGTACGACCAGCGCTGGAGCGATTACGCCGCCTGCGGCATCACCGCCAACCTGCGCTATCTCGGCTTCAATTTCGGGCGCGGCTTCATCGTCAACATCACCAATCTCTGCACCTGGCTGGTGGGCGCGTGGTACGTCCATACGGGCGTCTATTCGCTGGGCTTCTTTCTCGCCTCGCTGAGCTGGTCGACCTATGTGCTGAACGTGCTCGGCGCCGCCACGGCGCTGCAGAAGCAATGGCTGGAGACGATGCCAGCGATCCGCGCCTTCTTCGCCGAGATCGACGCGCTCGCCGTGCCGGCCATCGCCATCGTCGAGCGGGCGGCGACGCGGCCCCGCCTCGTCCCTCCGGCGGGACCCGCCGCCGTCACGCTCGACGACACCGAAGCCGAACCTGCGGTGGTTCTGGAACTCACCTGAGGGCGCCGCGCGGGCGCCCGTTCCCTACCGCGCCGCGGCGGGCGACAGCCGCCTCTTCCATCGCCCGCTCGACCGCCTCGTCCATCGACAGCCCCTCCGCCTGCATGCGCCAGAGCTGGTCGAAGATGCCGCCGCGCCGGCGCAGCTCCGCCGGCGCGCCATCTTCGACGACCTTGCCGTCCATGACCACGAGGATGCGGTCGAAGAGCACCAAGGTGGAGAGCCGGTGCGCGATGGCGAGCACCGTGCGGCCGCGAATGAGCTCTTCGAGCGCGTGCTGGATCTCGCGCTCGGATTCGGTGTCGAGAGCCGAGGTCGCCTCGTCGAGAATGATGATGGGCGCGTCCTTCAAGATGGCGCGCGCGATGCCAAGGCGCTGGCGCTGTCCGCCAGAGAGCTTGACGCCGCGCTCGCCGACCATCGTCGCATAGCCGGCCGGAAGAGCGCGGATGAAGTCGTCGCAATACGCGCCGCGCGCGGCGGCATAAACCTCTGAATCATCCGCCTCGGGGCGGCCGTATCGGATGTTCTCGATGACGGATCGGTTGAAGAGCGTGATCTCCTGCGGCACCACGGCGATCGCCGCCCGCAGGCTGTCCTGCGTCACCTCGGTGATCGGTTGGTGGTCGATGCGGATGGCGCCGCCGGCCACGTCGTGCAGGCGCTGCACCAAGCCGACGAGAGTCGATTTGCCGGCGCCGGATGGGCCGACGATGCCGACATGCTGCCCCGCCGGGATGCGCAGCGAGAAATCGTGGAAGACGCGCCGCCCGCCGGGATAGGCGAAACTGACGCGGTCGAACTCGACGGCGCCGCCGAGGGGAACGAGGCTCCGGGCGCGGGCACGATCGGTCACTTCATGCGGTCGGCCGATGACGCGCAGCGCCTCGGCGATCTGGTTGAGGTGCTGCGTCGTCCCGATGAGCGCCAGCGCGAGGTCGCGCGAGCCGTGCAGGATGCGGAAGGTGAGCGCGCTGACGACGACGACGTCGCCGGGCGAGATGCGGCCCTCCATCCACAGATGAACCGCCCAGATCAGCATCGAGCCCGCCATCGCGGTGAGGGCGATGTCGTGCAGCACCCGCATCTTCTCGAGATACATCCAGCTCCGCCGCTGCGCCGCCGCCTCGATGCCGAACTTGGCCTTGAGCCGCGCCTGCTCGCGCGCGCGCGCCGAGAAGGCCTTGACCGCCCAGATATTGGCGACGACATCGACGAGCTCGCCGCTCACGAGATTCGCCTGCTCGGCGTAGCGCTGATGCAGCGGGCGGCCGCGGGCGCCAAGCCAGACGAGGCCGCCGGCGACCAGAGCCACGAAGAGGCAGAGCACGCCCGCCATGCGCCAGTCGACGGTTGTGAAGATGACGAGCGCCCCCAAGAAGTCGGTGCAGGGCGGAATGATGTTCCAGATGAAGGTGCCGATGAGGGCGCCGACGGCGCCGGCCGTGGCCGTGACGCGGTGACCGAGCGCACCCGAGAACTGGTTGCTGAAATACCGCATCGGGTGGCCGGTGAGGTGCCGGAAGAGTTCGAGGCGGATATCGACCCCGGTGGCGACGACGGCGCGGCAGCCGAGCCAGCCGGCGAGGCGCCAGAGGGCGTTCTCGACGACGATGAGGCCGATGAAGAGCGCCAGCGCGGTTTCGGCGCCAGCGACGATCTTCGGCCCGCCCGCCATGGCGTCGACCAGCAGCTTCATGCCGTATTGCACGGCGACGGCGCAGAGCGCGGCGCCGATGACGAGGGCGAAGACGCTGAGGAACAGCGCGAGCCGCCGCCGCCCCAGATAGAGCAGGAAGGCGGCGGGACGGCGGAGATGCGCGGGCGCTTCGCTCATGGCTCGCCGCCTCAATCGGCCGCAGCTGCGAGGCCGAGGCGAGGAGAGCCGAGCGCGGTCCGCTCCGCCGCCAGCTGCGCGAAAATCGCTTGCTGGCGCCGCAGCTCCTCGGCGAGCGGCGCGCAGACGCGCCTTGCGTCGTTCTGCCCGCGGCACAAGAGTCCGACATCGCAATGGCGCTCATTCTCCCAGCCCGGATAATCGAGGACGGGATAGAGGCAAATGCCCTCGATGGGCACGCCTGCCGCCATCGCGGCACGAACCTCGCTGCACACGTAAAAGAGCCATGCCGGGCGGGCGCTGCCCTCGGCGCCGGTCTCGGCCAGGAAGATCGGGCGCTCATAGCGGCGCCAGACCTCGATGAGAAGATCGCTCAAAGGCCGGTAGCGCGGATTGCCGAATTCGACGGTGGGGCCTCCCAGCACCCACTGGTTGTCGGAATAGAAATTGACCCCGACGAGGCCGAGATGATCAGGAGCGCCGCCGAGCTCCGGCGCAAGGCGGCCCGCAAGCATGTCGCGCGCCTCGTATTGGGCGAGATGGTATCCGGCCGCGGCCTCGCGGTCGCGGCGCCGGTCGGAGGCGGGCAGCACGTTGATGAGCGGGTCGGCATGGGCGATGCGCGCGCGCGGATCGGCGGCAGCGATGGCTTCGATCGCGGCAATGGCGGCCCGGACGAGCTGGCGCTTCAGCTCGCCGCCTCGCCCGTGCGCCGCCGGCGCGAACTTTCCCGCATCGCCCGCGGCCCAGGCCCAGAACGAAATCTCGTTGATCGGGCAATAGAACGGGACGTCGTCGCTCTCCTCGCGCACCAGCCGCGCGACGGCTCCGGCAAAGCGCGCGAAGCGGTCGACGAAGCTCGGCGACCAGATGTCGAGGTCGTCCGGCCAGCCATAATGGCAGAGATCCCAGATGACCTGCATGCGCTGCGCGCGCGCCGCCTGCAGCATCGGCAGGAAGCTCGACCAGTCGTAGCGGCCGGGCGCGGTCTCGATCCGGTGCCAGCGCAGCCCGTCCCGCATCGTCCGGATGCCGTGGTCGTGGAGCAGCCGGTAATCGTCCGCCGCGAGGCGGTCATGACCGGTCGCCTCGAGAAGATCGAGCCGGCGGCCGTCGCGGCGGCGCTGCGTCGAGCACTCGAAGCCGCCCAGGAAGAAGCTGCGGAATACGCCGTTATCCGTCATCAGTCCTCCGAATGCTCGCTGGCCGCGCCTTGGCGCGCTCCGTCCTTCAGTCGGCCGCATCCGCTTTGTCGAGCTGCGCGCTGCGCGCGACGAGCGGTGCCGGCTCGGTCGGCGGCGCGACCGGCTGCGCCTCGCCGCTGATGCGGGCATAAAGCGCCAGCGCCTGCGCCACCACCTGGTCCATGTTGTAGTAGCGGTATGTGGCGAGCCGCCCGACGAACTCGACATCGGGAGTCGCGTCGGCAAGCGCTTGGTACTTGCGGTAGAGTTCGGCGTTCTCCGGCCGCGGCACCGGGTAATAGGGGTCGCCTTCCGAGGTCGGAAACTCGTAGGTGATGCCGGTCATCGGATGCTTCTGGCCGGTGAGGTGCTTGTATTCGGTGATGCGCGTATAGGGGATGTCCGGCGCCGGATAGTTCACCACCGCGACCGGCTGGAAGCGCTCCTGCGGCAGCGTCTCATGCCGGAAGCGGAGCGAGCGGTAGGGCAGCTTGCCGTAGCGGTAATCGAAGAACTCGTCGATGGGGCCGGTATAGACGAGCTTGTCGTAGCGCACTTCGCCGGCGATCTCGCGAAAATCGGCATTGAGCATGATCTTGATGTTCGGATGGTCGAGCATGTTCTCGAACATGCGCGTGTAGCCGTGACGCGGCATGTTCTGAAAGCTGTCGGTGAAATAGCGGTCGTCGGTATTGGTGCGGGTCGGCACCCTCGCCGTCACCGCCTTGTCGAGCTGCGAGGGATCGACCCCCCATTGCTTGCGCGTATAGCCATGGAAGAATTTCTCATAGAGCTCGCGCCCGACGCGGCTGACGACGACGTCCTCCGAGGTGCGGATCATCGCCACCTTCTCGGCCCGCGCCGCGAGGAAGGCGTCGACTTCGTCGCAAGTGAGATCGAGGCCGTAGAGCCGGTTGATCGTCGTCAGGTTGATCGGAATCGGCACCAGCATGCCGTCGACCGCGGCGAGCACGCGGTGCTCATAGGGGCGCCATTTGGTGAAACGCGACAGGTACTCGGCGACGCGCGGCGAATTGGTGTGGAAGATGTGCGGGCCATAGCGGTGCACAAGGATGCCGTCATCGTTGTAGTGATCGTAGGCGTTGCCGCCGATATGCGGGCGGCGGTCGATCACCAGCACGCGCTTGCCCATGCCGGCGGCCAGCCTTTCGGCAAGGACGCTGCCGGCGAAACCCGCGCCAACCACGAGGTAATCGAAGCCGGCGCGCCCGGCCCGACGCACCGCCCGGCTGCGCGGTTGTTCGCGCGCGATGCGCCATGCCGAGGCCGCTTCGGCGTGTCCGTTCCCCGTCCCGTTCCGTGCGCCGGTCATTCCATGAGGCCCTTCATCTGCTTCCACGTCTCCTCCCAGGACATCGCCTCGAGCGCGCGGTCGACCGCCGCCAGCCAGGCGCGGCGCTCCGTCCGCCCTTCGAGCGCGGCCGCGATCGCCGCCACGAATTCCGCCGGCCCTTCGGCAATGCGCACCAATCCAGCCTCGCCATAGCTGCGCACGACGTCGGTGATGGGCGCCGAGACCACTTCTTTGCCGGCAGCAAGGTATTCCGGCGTCTTGGTCGGGCTGATGAAGCGCGTCGCCTCGTTGATGGCGAAGGGCATGAAGGCGATGTCCCAGCCCGCGAGATAGGCGGGCAGCTCCTCGTAGCGCTTGCCGCCGAGATAATGGATGTTGGGACGGCGCGGCAGCTCGGCGGGATCGATCTTCACGACCGGCCCGACCAGCACGAGATGCCAGACGGGCCGCGCATCGGCGATGGCGGCGAGGAGGGCGAGATCGAGCCGCTCGTCGAGCACCGCGTAATGACCGATTCGCGGCCGCGGGATCTCGCGCTGGTCGTCGGGCTCGGGGAGCGCGGCGCGCGCCTTGCGGAAATGCGCGACATCGACGCTGCTCGGAAAGGCATGGACATTAGGGTGCCGGCCGCGCTTCGCCTCATAAAGGCTGTAGCCGCCGGTGAAGACGACATCGGCCCGGGCGAGCAATTGCCGCTCGCGCTCCAGCATCGCCGCCGGCGCGCCGCGGAAGGCAGAGAGCTCGTCCATGCAGTCGTAGACGACCTTGCGCGCCGCCAGATGATCCGAGAAGGCGGCGCTCATCGGCGTGTAGTACCAGAGGATCGGCGCCGCGATCGCCTCCTCGGCGAGGAATCCGTCGAGCAGCCGGCGCTGCGCAGCGATCTGCATCGCCTCGCTCTGTCCATGCGGGAGGCGGGGCACCAGAATCTCGACCCCGTGCGTCGTCCGATGGCGCTCGAGCCTCGGCGCCGCCTCGTCGCAATAGACCGGCTCCTCGACATAAAAAACGCGCATCTCGCGCGCGAAGCGGGTCATCAGGTGTTGGGGTCTTTGAAAGACGAAGTGCCAGCGCAGATGCGAGAAGCAGATGAGCGCCGTCTTTTCCCCGGCTCTCGACCGGACCGCCGGATGGGTGACCGGAGCGCCTCGCCCCTCCGCCGAATCAGTACGCGTTGCCGGCGCCGCGCGCTGCTCATCCACGCGATTCCCCTCCTCCGGTTTGATTCGCCTAAAACGAGGAGAGAAACTAGAAGTTCCCGATCGGCGCCAGAGATAATCTTGTCGATTCATGTGATCACTACTTGAGGTTAAATATCATGCTATGTAATCTCCAGACGAATCTGGTCGCTTGTTTCGATGATCTCGGTCATTGGGCGGAGAACGGGCCAAGGGTGGTAATTTATTCCAGTCACGATAAAGTAAACATATGAGGAAAAATGCCCGAACACAGTGCAACGAACTGTTTAGTTGCGACTGGAAACGCCGCCGAGGAAGGCGGCGCCCGCGGCGGCTGGTTCATCGGGCATTTTCTCGATCCCGCTCGCGGCCTGCGCCGTTCCGAGGAGGTCGAGATCAAGTGGGGAACCCATCGCGCCGGCGAGACCAAGCTCGGCTACGGCGCCAACGCGACGGCGACGACTCTGTCGATCCTGGTCGCCGGCTGCTTTCTCCTCGAATTCCCCGAGCTCGGCACCGTCATCCGCTTCGAGCGGCCGGGGGACTATGCCTTGTGGCCGGCGGGGCCCCGTCATCGCTGGACGGCGATCGCCGACAGCGTGATCCTGACGGTGCGCTGGCCGTCGCGCGCGGGCGACCAAATATCGATGCCGGGGACCTGACGCCCCCGTCGCGACATCAGTCACAAAAGGGATCGAGGCCATGACGAGCGCGCGTTATCCGAGCCTCCAGAATCGCGTCGTCCTGGTGACGGGCGGCGGCTCGGGCATCGGCGCCGCCATCGTCGAGGCTTTTTGTGCCCAGGGGGCACGCGTCGCCTTCCTCGACATCGACGAGGCATCAGCGGCCGCCCTGCTCGAAAGGCTGCGCGCCAGCGGGGCCGCCCCGCTCTTCCGGCGCTGCGATCTCGCCGATGTCGCGGCGCTCCGCGACACCGTCGCCGCGATCGCGCGCGAAGCGGGGGCGATCCGCGTCCTCGTCAACAACGCCGCGCGCGACGACCGCCACCGGATTGAGGACGTGACTCCAGAGCTCTGGGACCGCATCATGGCCGTCAATCTCCGTCATCAATTCTTCGCGGCGCAGGCCGTGGCGCCCGGAATGGCGGCGGCGGGCGGCGGCTCCATCATCAATCTCGGCTCGATAAGCTGGATGATCGGCCAGGGCGGCATGCCCGGATACGTCACGGCGAAGGCGGCCATCACCGGCCTGACGCGGACGCTGGCGCGCGACCTCGGGCCGCAGCAGATCCGCGTCAATTCCGTGCTGCCCGGATGGGTCATGACCGAGCGGCAGCTCAAGCTGTGGGTGACGCCCGAGGCCGAGACGCAGATCATGGAACGGCAATGCCGGAAGCGGAAGCTGATGCCGCGGGACATCGCCAGCATGGTGCTGTTCCTCGCCGCCGACGACAGCGCGATGTGCACCAACCAGGGCTATGTCGTCGATGGCGGCTGGGTGTGAAAACGCCGGCGCGCCGCGCCGCCGCTTAAGACCTCATTAACCATAACGGCCGAGACTTCCTCTCGGCGATCGCCGGGCGGATTTCTGAATGCGCGCCGCCATCGCCGAGAACCTTCAGGTTCATCGGCCGTCGAAGCCGACCTCGCCAAGAGACGACGGAGTATTCATGCGGCGCGAGATGCTGTCTCTCGACGGAAGGTGGGATTTTGCCTTTTGCGGCGACAAGGCCGTATCCCTCGATGCCGTTGAAGCATGGCGCGAATGCACGGTTCCGTCGCCCTGGCAGGCAGAATTCGCCGATCTGCGCGAGCGGACCGGGCGCGCCTGGTACCGCCGCAGCTTCGAGCTGCCGCAGGGCTGGCTCGACGGCGGCGCGGTGCTTCTGCGCTTCGGCGCCGTCAATTATCACGCGGTCGTGTTCCTCAACGGCGTCGAGATCGGCCGCAACGAGGGCGGGTACCTGCCCTTCGCCTTCGATATCGCCGGCACGCTCCGACCCGGCCCGAACGAACTCGCCGTGCTCGTGACCGCACCCACCGACGACCCGGCGCTCTACCCGGAATACCCCTTCGCCGAGATTCCCTTCGGGAAGCAGAGCTGGTACGGGCCGCTCGCCGGCATCTGGCAGCCCGTCTCGCTCGAGCGCCGCGCTCGCGACCATATTCGGCAGCTCCGCATCTTCCCGCATCTCGCCGACGGGTCGGTGCGGCTCGAGATCGAGTTCGCGCGGCCACTGCCCCGCGATCACGCTCTCGATGTCGAGATCATCGGGCCGGAGGGCCGGCTCGTCGCCGCCGCCAACCGCCTCGTCATGGCCGCCGAGGACCAGGCGAGGCTTCGCATCACGGTGCCCGAGGCGCTCTCTTGGTCACCGGAGCGACCGCGCCTCTATCGCCTCGTCGCGACGCTGCGGCAGGAGGATGACCTGCGCGACGAGGTGGGCGAGAGCTTCGGCTTCCGCACGATCGAGATGCGCGACGGCCGCATCCTGCTCAACGGCGAGCCCATTTATCTTCGCGCCGCGCTCGACCAGGACTATTACCCTGACGGCATCTGCACGCCGCCTTCCGAGGCCTTCATCGAGGATCAGTTCCGCAAGGCCAAGGAGCTCGGCCTCAACTGCCTGCGCTGCCACATCAAGGTGCCGGACCCGCGCTATTACGCGGTCGCCGACCGGCTCGGGCTGCTCGTCTGGAGCGAGCTGCCGAATACGGGCCGCCTCACGGACAAATCCGCGGCACGTCTCGAAGCGACGCTGCGCGGCATCGTCGCGCGCGACGGCAACCACCCGTCGATCATCTGTTGGACGATCATCAACGAGAATTGGGGCATCGACCTCGTCCATGACGAGACGCACCGCGCCTGGCTGCGGCGCACCTATCGCTGGCTGAAAGCGCTCGACCCGACGCGGCTCGTCGTCGACAATTCCCCCTGCCCGCCCAACATCCATGTCGAATCCGACCTGCACGATTTTCACTACTATGCGGCGATCCCCGACCACCGGGCGGCGTGGGACGGTTTCGTCGAGCGCCTGGCCGCGCGGCCGGACTGGACGTACAGCGCCGCGGGCGATGCGCGGCGGAGCGGCGACGAGCCGCTCATCTGCTCGGAATTCGGCAATTGGGGGCTGCCCGACCCGGATGCTCTGAAGGATGCGGCCGGCCGGGAGCCATGGTGGTTCGAGACCGGCCATGATTGGGGCGAGGGCGTCATGTACCCGCATGGCGTCGAGCACCGCTTCCGCGCCGCCGGGTTGGACCGGGTGTTCGGCAGCCTGCGGAAATTCGTCGAGGCGGCGCAGTGGCAGCAATACCGCGCCCTCAAATATCAGATCGAGGCGATGCGCCGGCGGCCCGAGATCGCGGGTTACGTCATCACCGAATTCACCGACTGCCACTGGGAGTCGAACGGCCTGCTCGACATGCGGCGCAACCCGCGCGTCTTCCACCACGCTTTGTCTGCGGTCAACGCCGACACCGTCATCGTGCCGCGCTGGGAGCGCCTCGCCTACTGGTCGGGCGAGGCGGTCGCCATCGCGCTCGCCGTCGCCGAGGGCGGCGGCAGGCGCATCGCCGAGGCCGAGCTGCGCTGGAGCCTCGATGCCGCCGGCTGCGGCGGGCGCGAGGCGATCCGGCTCGAACCCGGGGCCGCCCCCGCCGGCGCCGCGCGCTTCACGGCTCCGGCCGTGCTCGAGCCCGAGATCCACAGGATCGAATTCGAGCTCGACTCCGCCTCGGGAATTCTGGCGACGAACCATCTCGACCTCGCCGTGTTTCCCGCGCGCGATGCTCGGCGCGCCGCCGGCATCTCCGTCTGGTCGCCCGAGGATGCGCTGCGCCAGCGCTTCGGCGCCCTCGGCTATGTGCGCGCGGCAACGCCCGAAAGCGCCGATCTCATCGTCGCCCAGAGCTTGGATGATCGCCTCGCGGGGCTCATTCGCCAGGGCGCCCGCGCGCTGCTGCTGTGCGATGCGGCGATGGAGCTGCAGCCGGTCTTCCCGCATTGGCAGCAGGTCCGCGCCGTGCCGCGCCAGGGCAGCATGTGGCTCGGCGCCTGGGCATCCTCCTTCTCCTGGCTGCGGCGGGAAGGACCCTTCGCGCGCATTCCGGGCGGCCCGCTCATCGACCATGCCTTCGACCGCGTCATTCCGAACCACGTGATCGCCGGCTGCAACAGCTGGGACTTTCAGGCGCGCGTCCACGCCGGGATCGTGGTCGGCTGGATCCACAAGCCCGCCGCTCTCATCGTCGAGCGCGACTACGGCCGCGGCCGGCTGGTCGCGACGACGTTCCGCCTCACCGAGGATGCGCCCGGCGCCGATCCGACCGCGACCACCCTTCTCGATGCCCTGGCCGAGCTCGCGCAGAGGCCGGCGCCGGCGCGGCGCGAGCGGCGCGAAAAGCTGCCGCTGCCGGCCTGACCCCTTTTCACGCACCTTTCTTTCCTGGCCACAGGAGAACCTTCGATGCCGGACGGTCGGAGCTTTGTCGGCCCTCGCCTCGAAATGTGGGGCGGAGTCGAAGCCAGCGTCGTCCGCCGCCAGGGCGAGGAGGTCGATCAGATCAGCCTCTCCGGGCATCATGACCGCTTGCGGGACATCGACGACTTCGCCGCCCTGGGCCTTGCCGCGATCCGCTACCCGGTACTGTGGGAGCGCGTCGCGCCGGGCGCCCTCGACGATGCCGATTGGCGCTGGACGGACGCCCGGCTCGGCCGGCTTCGCGAGCTCGGCGTCCGGCCGATCGCCGGCCTGCTCCATCATGGCAACGGGCCGCGCCATACCGAGCTGACGGCGCCGGATTTCGCCGAAAAATTTGCCGCCTACGCGGAGCGCGTCGCGGCGCGCTATCCCTGGCTCGACGCCTACACGCCGATCAACGAGCCGTTGACGACGGCGCGCTTCTGCGGGCTTTACGGCCATTGGCATCCGCATGCCCGCGACCAGCGGACCTGCCTGCGCATCCTCGTCAACGAGATCAATGCGACGCGGCTCGCCATGCGCGCCATCCGCCGGATCAACCCGGATGCGCAGCTCGTGCAGACCGAAGATCTGGGCTTCGCGCACAGCACGCCCCGCCTCGCGCGCCAGGCCGCCTTCGAGAACGAGCGGCGCTGGCTCACCATCGACCTGCTGACAGGACGCGTCGGCCGCGACCATCCGCTCTGGTCCGCTTTCGTCGAAACCGGCCTCGAAGCCGAGCTGGAGGCGATCGCCGCCGATCCCTGCCCGCCCGATATCTTCGGCATCGATCACTACCTGACGAGCGAGCGCTTCCTCGACGAGCGCGTCGAGCGCTACCCCGATCGTCATCCGGCGCGGGGGGAGATCGGGCCTTACGCCGATGTCGAGGCGGTCCGCGTCGTCGCCGACGGAGTGAAGGGTTTCGAGCGCTTGGCCGCCGAGGCCTGGTCGCGCTACCGCCTGCCCCTGGCGGCGACCGAGGTGCATCTGGGGTGCAGCCGCGAGGAGCAGCTTCGCTGGCTCTCCGAGATCTGGGAGAGCGCGCAGCGCCTGCGCGGCAGCGGCGTCGATATCCGCGCCGTCACCGCCTGGGCCCTCCTCGGCCTCTACGATTGGAACAGCCTCCTGACGAAGCGCGCGGGCTTCTATGAGCCCGGCGTTTTCGACCTCCGCGCGCCGCGGCCGCGGCCGACCGCGCTGGCCGCGCTGGTCCGTCGCCTCGCGACCGGCGGGAAAGCCGATCACCCGGTCCTCGATGCGCCGGGCTGGTGGCACCGTCCGGACCGCTTCACCTACGCGCCGGCCCACCTCTCTTCCCCCTTCGCGGCGCCGGGCGTGCAATCGCCGCCGGTTCGCCACCGCCACTCCCGTCCCCTGCTCATCACCGGCGGCGCTGGCGGCTTGGCGAGAGCCGCCGGCCGCCTCTGCGCGCGCCGCGGCCTTCCCTTTCATCTGCTGCCGCGCGCGGTCCTCGACGCCGCCGAGCCGACGGCGGTCGCGGCCGCCATCGCCGAGCTCCGCCCCTGGGCCATCCTCAACGCCGCCGGCTTCGCGCATCTCGACCGCGCCGAACGCGAGAGCGAGCGCTGCTGGCGCGACAATGTCGGAGCGGCCGATGTGCTCGCTCGCCTATGCGCTGCCGGCGGAATCGCCCTGGTCAGCTTCTCCTCGCACCTTGTCTTCGACGGCGCCAAGCGCGCTCCCTATCTCGAGGAGGACAGCCCAGCGCCGCTTTCCGCCTATGGGCGCGCCAAGGCGGAAGCCGAGCAGGCCGTGCTCGCTGCTTGCCCCGACGCGCTCGTCATCCGCGCCGGCCCGCTCTTCGGTCGCGCCGATGACGACGACTTCCTCGGAGAGGTGCTGCGGCACCTGGCGCGCGGCGGCGATTGTCGCGCAGCCGAGGATGTGACGGTATCGCCGAGCTACGTTCCCGATTTGCTGAACGCCGCGCTCGACCTGCTCATCGACGGCGAGACCGGGATTTGGCATCTCGCCAACAAGGGCGCGACGAGCTGGGCCGAGCTGGCGCGCGCCGCCGCCGCGCGGGCGCGCCTCGATGGCGCGCGCATCCACGGCGTTGCCGCGGCAGCCCTCGCGCTCACCGCGGCGCGCCCCCGCTACAGCGCGCTCATGTCACAACGCGCCGATCTCATGCCGTCGCTCGACAGCGCGCTCGACCGTTACGTCGCGGCGCGCAGCGCCGAGATCGCGGCCGAGCCCGCCTCCGCCCCGGCGCCTCTCGCCCGCGCCGCGGGTTGGCGATAGCGCGCCGCTGCGCCGGCGCGCGGCGCGCGCCCCCATCATCGCCGCGTTCAAGCATCGTTAAGCCTGGACGCTCATACTGCGCGATGAAGGGAAACCCGGAGGTTCGATGGAGATCGACTGGCAGATCGTCGAGAAATGGGCGACACGGATCGCCGCCCATGACCTCGCCGATCTGCGGCGCGTCTTCGGCGACAAAGGGGCGCGCGGCCCCGAGATCATCTGGCAGCCCGACCCCGAGCAGCTCTTCGCGCCGCAGCTTCGCTTTCTGCACGATTACTGGTCGATCCTCGCTGCCGCGCGTCCGATGCCGATCGCTTGGGAGATCGACCCGCTCGAGATGAAGCCGGCCCTCGGCTATGTGATGCTCGTCGACCTTGTTCGCGGCGGCGAGGATTTCCGCTATCGCCTATATGGGAGCCGCGTCGCCGCGATCTCCGGCTTCGACGTGACGGGACGCCTCGTCTCCGAGCACCCGGCAAGCGCTTACATCATCGAATTCACCCTCGCGCTCTACCGCGCCGCCTTGCGGCGGCGGCTGCCGGTCTTCAGCGCGCACGGCCCGCCGGCGACGCTGCATACGGCGGCCTGGCACCGGCTCGTCCTGCCGCTCGCCGACGCCACGGGCGAGGTCATGCGCTTTCTCGTCGGCATCGTGCCCATTGCCTATAACGGCCGGCCGCTCTGATCCGGCCGGGACGGGCAGATTGATTTTCCTGAGCGCCCGCGCGATCGGCAGTTGCGCCGCGATGTGCGAGAGAGTATCAGCCATCTTGAACGGCGGAAGGCCGCCGGCCAAACGACAGGGGCTGGGACGATGAGCAAGAAGACGCTGGTTGACGTGCTGGCGAAGAAAAACGGACTCTCGATGCGCGACGCGGGTGCAGCAGTCGATCGCATCATCGAGACGATCCAGAGAGAGCTGAAGAAGAACCAAAGATTCTCGCTGCCCGGCTTCGGCACGTTTTCCGTGAGCAAGCGCGGCGCCCGCACCGGCCGCAACCCGCGAACCGGCGAAGCGATCAAGATCAAGGCAAGCAAGAGCGTCCGCTTCAAGGCGGGGGCGACGCTGAAAGGCGGACTCTAGACTAAAGAGGGCGGGCGAGGCGGGGCGCCGACCCGCCTCGCCCCGTCGAGGCCCGCGCTCTTCTCCCCGCGCGCAGGGGCGGGAGCGAAAGCCCGTCTTCGGAACCGGCGTTCGGCGGCGCGCTTAAGGCTTCGCTAAGCCTCGAAGCCTAAGGTGAAGGTCAACGGAAGCCGCGCCGATGACCATCCTCGAAATCGCCGTCTACGCCGCGCTGCTCGGCGGCGCGTCGCCCGTCACCTGCCATCTCGATGAAGCGGCCGTCGCCCGCTGCTCGAACGGCCTCGATGCCGAACAGATCTCACGGCGCGAGATTCACTTCTCGAACGGGGTCACCGTCCATCGCGAGGGCGATGCGTTCCCGGCCTTCAGCAACGGGCTGAAAGCCTGGTGGGGCAGCTCCGGCTGGCTGCAGTTCAGCAACGGCATCGGCATCCGTCGCCTGGGTCCCAGCGAATACGCCTTCAGCAACGGGCTCGTCTGCGGCACCGAATTGCCCGATTTGATCGACTGCGTGCGGCAACGGTCCTCGGCCGCACCGTGAGAACGAGGGTGGCCCGCCCCAACAAGACTATGCGCCGCGGCGCAGGCGATCGATCAGCCCCGAAAGCATGAACCCGGCGGCGACGAGGCCGATCAGCGGCACGAGGATGACGAAGGCGCCGAAGAAGAGCGCGAGCGTCGTCACCGAAAGCGCGCCGACGGCGAAAGCGGCGAGTATGGCCGCCAAGAAGCCTGATGTCGCCAGCGGGGCGCGGCGGCCAGGGCGCATGGCGATGAAGATTCGCTGACCGCCGCCGCGACGCCGGTGCGCCGGGTCGGGCGGAATGATCTCCGGCTCGAGGCGTGGCCGCTCGACTCGCCAGTCGTCGTTCATGTCGCGATATCCCATGGCAGTGCTTCCCGACCCTTTATGTGTGTTCGGCAGGGCGCCACCACAACGGCGAGCGGGGATGGCGGGAGCGGGCGCCGAATAGAATAGCGCGGAGCCGCCAATAGCGGCGCCGGCAGAAAAGAGGGAGAGCGCATGAATCGGCGTCATCTTCGGACGGCTCTCGGCGGCGCCATGATGCTCGCCTGTGCCGGATGCGTCGTCGTCCCGGCCGCGCGTCCCGTCGTCGCGAATGCGCCGCCGCCGGCGCAGCCCGAGTGCCGCGAGTTCGAGCAGACGGTCATGATCGGCGGCCGCCCGCAGCAAGCCTATGGCACGACCTGCCGCCAGACGGATGGAAGCTGGCGCCTTGCGCGCCGCCCCCTTGCAGCCCCGCCGCCCCCACCGGCCGCATACTACCCGGCCTATGCTTCCCCGGTCGTCCTCGTGCCCGTGGGGCCTCCGCCCGAGGGTGCCGAGCACAAATAGCGGGCTCCGCTTCGCTTGCTACGCCGCGGCCAGCATCGCCTTCAGCGCGCCCGCCGCCTGCTCGATCCGCTCGCGGTGCAGGCCCTTGATCGGAAACTCCGCCCCGACGACCGAGCTGAGGATCGCATTCGTGCGCGCGAGCCAATCCTTGACTTCGGCCGCGCCGTCGCCGGCGCGCCGGCGTTCGATCAAATCATCGCGCAGCGCGACGAGGCGGCGAACCGCCTCCGCGACGGCTTCGCTCAGCTTCTCCGTCCGCTCATCGAGGCAGGCTTCGAGCGCCGCCAAGGCGGCATCGCCGCGCCGGCGCAGCGGCGCCATCAGCTCGCCCATGCTTGCCGCCTCGCGGATGCGCCGCCGCGGACCCCGCGAGGCTGCGTCATCCGGAAATAGTCGGTCGGCCGCTTCGCCGAGGCGTTGCCCGCCTTGAGAATAGCGACGCGCATCAGCAAGCCGCCGGCGAGGACCGCGACGGAGGCCAGAAGCGACAGGCGGCGGGCGGAAGCTCCCGGCCCGCGGCTCAGTCCATAAAGAACGAGCGGCGCCGCCTCGCACAGCGCCGCGATGCCGAGACTGGCGACCGAGCTTTGCGGCGGCAGCCGCCCCTCTCCAGCGAGGGAGAGAGCCAGCTCGGCGCCGCTCGCCGTCATGGCGATGCTGTCGAGCGCGGAGCAGGTCTCCGCCTCTCCGGACAGGCGCTGGCCGAGCGAGAGCGCCGCCGCGCCCGTCGCCATCGCCGAACTCGCAAAGCGCGCGCCGAGGAGCCGCGGCTGCGCCGCCCAGAGGGGCGTGCTCGTCGCCGCGAGGAGCGCCGCCGTATAGCTCGTCATGCCGGCGCCGGCGAGCGCCGCCGGAACGCCCGCGATGCGTCCCACGACCCGCAGCCCCGGCAGGCTGCCGAGCGCCGCCAGGGCGCTGAAGGCGCCGAAGCTCATCAAGATGTAAGTCCCGATCGACATCGGCGAGGTCTTGCGGAAGATCCGGAGCATGTTGAGGAAGCGCCCCGGCCGATGCAGGTCGATGATGAGGAGCGGGCCGCCGATGACGGCGCCCGCGAGGGCGACGAGACGGCCGCGCCGCACCAGCCCGGCGGCGGCCGGGGGACCCAGCAGATCCGCCACCGTCGCGATGATCTGCGCCGCGCCGGCGAGCCCGCCCGTGAAGATATAGAGACCGACGAGCCATCCATAGGGGCTGGGCTTCAGCGCCGGCAAGCCATAGTAAGTCTCGCCGGCGTAGCGCCGGAAGAGAGGCGGCCGGCCCGCCTCCGGCACAGCTTCTCGCGCGCGCGCCGGCAGCAACCGCGGCGCAGCGTCGAGCGCCCCCTCGCCCGCCCGACCTCGCCGCGCCGTCACCGTGATGGTCGCATCGCTCGCCATCGCTCCCTCCCTTCAGCGCCGCGGCGCCAGCAGCGCGATGGCGGCCAAGGTGAGGCCGGCGATCGTCGCGAGGCCCGATCCGAGACTCGGCCCGATGCGCCTCGCGCCGCGCGAAGGCGCGGCCGGCAGATTGTAGACCTCCGGCCGGTCGGTCAGCAGGAAGAAGGCATGGAGATGCCGCAGATCGCCAGTGGCACCCGGGGAGCCGGGAGCGCCATAGAGATAGGCCTTGGTCGCTCCCTGCTCATGCAGCGCGGCAATCCGCCGCTCGGCCCGCGCATGCAGCTCGGTCAGCTCTCCGAACTGGATCGAATCGGTTGGGCAGGATTTGGCGCAGGCGGGCTCCAGACCGCCTTTGAGCCGATCATAGCAGAGCGTGCATTTATGCGCCTTGCCGTCGACGGTGCTGAGATCGATGACGCCGAACGGGCAGGACGGCACGCAATAGCCGCAGCCGTTGCAGATGTCCTGCTGCACCACCACCGTATCGAATTCGGTGCGGAAGAGCGCGCCCGTCGGGCACGCTTCCTGGCAGGGCGCATTGTCGCAATGCTTGCAGACATCGCTCATCATGAGCCAGTTGCTCTGGAAGGGCTGGAGGCGGGTATCCGGCCCGCCATTCGTCCTGATCTTCTCGATGAAGGCGACATGGCGCCAGGTGTCGGCCGAGAGCGCGCTCGTATTGTCGTAGCTGCGGCCGGTGAGGCCGAGATTGTCCGCCGGCAGCGCGTTCCACTCCTTGCACGCGACCTCGCAGGCCTTGCAGCCGATGCAGAGCGTCGTGTCGGTGAAGAAGCCGTAGCGCTTTCCAGCCTCGATCCGGACCCCGGCGGTCAGCTCCGATTCGTCGGGGATGACGCCGGGCAGAAAGGAGTTCTCGTGCTCCAGCGCGCGCGGATGAACGGTCACAGCTTCTCCTCTCTCCGACCCGCGCGGCCCTAGGCCGGCATGGCAAGGCGCCCTTTGCGCAGATTGCAGGTCAGCGCCTTGTTCTCGTGGATGCTGGTATTGGGCTCGCCCACGACGCTCGTCAGCGCGTTGGCGATGTCGCCCCTCGCATAGCCCGACCAGCCGAAATGCCAGGGCATGGCGAGCTGGTAGATGCGCCGGCCGTCGATCGTGAAGGGGTGCAGGCGTTCGGTGACGAGCGCTCTCGTCTCGATCTCGCCGCGCGCCGTCGACAGCACCACCCAGTCGAGATTGGCGATGCCGAGCTCTTCGGCGAGCTCCGAGGGCACTTCGACGAAGCCTTCGGGCTGCAGCTCAGCCGTCACCGGGACGGAGCGCGTCGGCGTTCCGCCCGAATGATGCTCGGTCAATCGGTTGGTCGTCAGCGCATAGGGAAAGCGCGGATCGCCCGGCGCGTGGTAGGCATTGTCCGAGCGCTCCCACTTCTTGGCGACGGGATTGTCCTGCTGGCCGTAGAGCGCATTCCTGACCGGCGATTCGACCGGCTCGTAATGGGTCGGCAGCGGCCCGTCCTTCAGCCCTGATGGCACGAAGAGCGAGGCCCTGCCATCGGCGATCATGATGAAGGGGTCGCCGCCGCCGAGCGCCTCCATGCCGGTCGGATGCTTCGACCATTGCGGCTCGTAATCGGGCGGCTTTCTCTCCTCGAAATCGACGGCATCGTGCCCGACCCACTTGCGTTCGCCCTCGTCCCACCAGACGAGGCGCTTGCGCTCGGACCAGGGGCGCCCCGCCGGGTCGGCGGAAGCGCGGTTGTACATGGTGCGGCGGTTGGCCGGCCAGGCGAAACCCCAGCCGAGATGCGTTCCCGGCCCGCCGGGTCCGTCCGCCTTGCGCGAGCGGGCGCGGTTCTCGCCCGCCTGCGGAAAGATGCCGCTGTAGAGCCAGGCGCCGCAGGCCGTCGAGCCGTCGTCTTTCAGCGCCTGGAAGCTCGCGACCTGCTCGCCGTCGGCGACGGTGTAGCCGTTCATCTCCATCAGCACGCGCTCGGTATCGGGCTCGCCGCGCTCATCAGCGATCGGATAGTCCCAGGTCAGGGCCTGGAGCCCTGCATCCTTGGCCTCGCCGCTGCCCGCATAAAGCTGCTTCAGGCGACGGCCGAGCTGGAAGATGAACCAGGATTCCGACCGGCTGTCGCCGGGCGCGTCGACCACCTTGTCATGCCATTGGATGAGCCGGTTGGTGTTCGTGAAGCTGCCCGCCTTCTCCGAGGCGAGCGAGGCCGGCATCAGGAAGATCTCGGTCTTGATGTCCTCGGGGCGCAGCTCGCCGCGCCGGACCAGCCGGCCCTTTTTCCAAAAGCTCGCCGTCTCGGTCTCGGCGATGTCGCGGACGACCAGCCATTCGAGCTTGGCAAGGCCGCGCTCGACGAGGTCGGAGTTGCTGCCGCCCACCACCGGATTCTGGCCGAGCATGAACATGCCGCGGATCGAGCCGTCGCGCAGCGCCAGCGTCATCGGAAGCTGCGAATGGTCGCCGACGATCTTCGGGAGCCATTCGTAGCCGAACTGGTTCGACGCGGTGGCGTGCTCGCCATACCACGCCTTCAGCAGGCTGACGGCGTATTTCGGGAAGTTGTGCCACCAGCCGGTCGGCGTCGTCTCCGCCTTCGAATAGGCGTCTAGGGTCTCGTGCGGCTTGCTCGCATGCGGCTGCGGGAGATATGTGGGCAGCATATTGTAGAGCGTCGGCACGTCGGTGCTGCCCTGGATGCTCGTGTGGCCGCGCAGCGCCAGCACGCCGCCGCCGGGGCGGCCGGTATTGCCGAGCAGCGCCTGAATCACGGCGGCGGCGCGGATCATCTGAACGCCGGTGCTGTGATGCGTCCAGCCATTGGCATAGGCGATGGCGCCGGTCTTGTCGGGCCCGGAATTGCGCGCCATGGTCTCGGCGATCTCGATGAACGTCGCCTGCGGACAGCCGGTGATCCGCTCCACCATCTCCGGCGTGTAGCGCGCGTAGTGGCGGCGCATGATCTGGTAGACGCATTGCGGATGCTGCAGCGTGAGGTCGCGCGGCGGCGGCCCCTTCTCCATCCGCTTCGTCTTCTCGCTGAAGGATTCGCTGGTGAAGGCGTGATGCTCGGCGAGCGAGGACGGCACCGCCTCGCCCTTGTACTGCCAGCTCGCATATTCATAGGCGCGCTTCTCGGCGTTCCAGCCCGAGAAGAAGCCGTCGCGCTGCTCGGCGTCCTGGAACGAATCCTCGATGATGGTCGCGATATTCGTGTAGTGCAGCGCGTAGTCGCGGAACCAAAGGTCGTGTTCGAGGATGTAGCGGATGATGCCGCCGAGGAAGGCGATATCGGTCCCCGTCCTGATCGGCGCGTGGATGTCGGCGAGCGCCGAGGTGCGCGTGAAGCGCGGATCGGCATGCATGATGATCCCGCCCGCTTCCTTCGCTTTGAGGGCGAAGCGGAAGGCGATGGGATGGCTCTCCGCCATGTTGGATCCCATGATGAGGATCCAGTCGGCCCGCGCCAGATCCCATTCGGGCATCGTCGCGGCGCCGCGGCCATAAGTGGCGCCGAGGCTCGGTACCGAGGCGCTGTGGCAGACGCGCGCCTGGTTCTCGATCCACACCATGCCGAGCCCGCCGCAGAAGAGCTTCTTGATGAGGTAGTTCTCTTCATTGTCGAGAGTGGCGCCGCCGAGCGAGGCCAGGGCGAAGGTGTGGTTGACGCGCTTGCCGTTGGGCAGCGCCTCGACGAAGCTCTCCTCGCGCGTCCGCTTCGTCAGATAGGCGATGCGGTCCATGGCCCAGTCGAGCGGGCGCTCTTCCCAATGGTCGGAGTGCGGGGCGCGATAGAGCACGCGATTGAGGCGGAGCGGGCTCGTCAGCAGGCCGAAGGTCGCGGCGCCCTTGGGACAGAGCGTCCCTTCATTGATCGGGCTGCGCGGGTCGCCTTCGACATGGATGAGCCGTCCGCCCTTGGCATAGACGAGCTGCCCGCAGCCCACGGCGCAGTAAGGGCAAATGCTGGTGCCGATGGTGTCGGCCTCTTCGAGGCGCGGGCGCAGCCTGCGCGATTGCGTACTCGCCGCCGCCGTCGAGCGGGCATCCGCGCCGGCAAGCTGACGCGGCAGGGACCAATCGCGCAGGAAGCCCGCGACCTCCGCGCCGAGGCGGCTCCGTTCCATGGGTCAAGACCGCTCGACGACGTCGACGCACTCTGCCGCGCCGGCGATGAGGCCTTCGGCGTCGCGATAGGCGACGCGGACGCGGCGCTGCGAGCGCGCCAGCCCTTGCAGCTCATCAAGCCGCAACCGGGCGCGATGGGAGAGAATGAAGAGGCGCTGGGCGCCATTGTCCGCCGCGAGCCGAAAGCGATCTTCCTGGACGAGGGTGACGGTTCCTGTCTCGGTCTGCATCGGGCCCGCCGAAGGATCGGTGTCGTCGATCGGGCGAACGCCGCGGCGGGCCGAAGGCTCCATTCGCCTGGCGGGCCGCCTCGAGCTTCATTGATCTTCATGAACTCTTGTTCATGGAACGGCAAAGCTCCTGCAATGCGCGGCGTGCTTTCTTCAGCATGGGACGAGGCCGGTGGATTGGCCTCGGCAATCGATGCGGAGGAAACGAGCCATGGCGGAGAGGCCCGGGATCGGCGCGCGGTGGGAAGCTTATCGGCCGTCCAAAGCGGTATGGTTCTGGTCGTGCATCGCCTGCGTCATCGCGACGATCGTCATCGGCTTCACCTGGGGCGGCTGGGTCACCGGCGGCACTGCT
Organism: Alphaproteobacteria bacterium; assembly: GCA_021325525.1. GTDB lineage: Bacteria > Pseudomonadota > Alphaproteobacteria > ATCC43930 > CGMCC-115725 > URHD0088. The sequence goes on along the minus strand of JAJPHB010000115.1, from coordinate 7,745 downwards.
GCGCAGATGGCGAGCGCCGCCGCCGACAATGCCAATGCGAAGCTGGCGGCCGCGTTCTGCGTCAACCAGTTCGAGAAGAGCCCCGACGCCGCCGCCAAGTTCGCGTCGCTGAAGAAGACGGACAGCTGGGAGCGCGACGACTTCATCACGAAAGGCGGCTGGGTCACCTTGCCGGGCGTCAAGGAGCCGATCTCCGGCGCCGCCGATCTCTGCGTCCAGCAGCTCATGAGCACGAAGCTGCCGCCGGTGAAGGCGGCGGTCGCGGGCTGACCCGCGCCTGCTTCGGCTGCGAAGGTCGCTGGTCTTTGGCTAGAGCGGACGGCATCTGTTGCACCTTGGCGGCGGCTGCGCTCGGGGTATTCTTGGCAGCCGCCGCCCCGCCCGGCAGCGCCGCCACGGCCCTCCCCGCCGCCGCGGACGCCGCCGCACGCTGCGCCGAGCTCGCCGATTACAATCGCCTGACCGGGATCGCGCGCCGGACCTTCCTTGCCGATTGCCGCGCGTCCAGCAACGCGCAGCCCGCGGCGACGGGGGGGACGCGGTACATCCCCGCGCCGATCGACGATCCGCTGCGCCTCGGCGCAGGGAGGCTCCCGCCCGCGAAAATCGAGGCGCGGCCTGCCGATTGAGCCCCTTCGAGGAGCTCGCGCAAGATCTTGATTCGGATGGCGGCACTTGCCATCTGGACGTCAGGCGCCGGAGGGTCGCGCATGGTGCGGGCCGTCGCGCAGCGCCATCCCGTGCCTGACAGGGGCGGGATCCAAGCGGAGTGCCTCAATGGACTTCGGTCATTTCACCGAACGGGCGCGCGGCGCCGTCCAAGCCGCGCAGATGCTGGCCCTGGCAAAGCGCCATCAGCAGCTTCTTCCCGAGCATCTCGTTCTTGCCCTCATCGATGACGGCGAAGGCCTTGCCGGCCGCATCGTGCGCGATGCCGGCGGCGATCCCGACCTCTTGAAGAGCGCCGCCGAGGAGGCGCTGCGCCGTCTGCCGCAAAACGCCGGCGACGAGCCGCATCCCATTTTCATGTCTCCGGCCCTTGCCGGCGTGCTGCAATCCGCCGTGACGGCGGCGCGCGCTGCGGGCGACCGCTTCGTCACGGCCGAGCGCCTGCTCGAGAGCCTCGCCAGCCAGAACGGCGCGCTGCGCACCATCTTCACGCAAGCCGGCGTCGATCCGGAAGGCATCACGCGCGCTGTCGAGAGGCTGCGCCAGGGCCGCAAGGCTGACGCCGCCTCGGCCGAAGAGGGCTGGGAGGCGCTCGGCAAATATGCGCGCGACCTCACCGAGGAAGCGCGGCAGGGCCGGCTCGACCCCGTCATCGGCCGCGACGACGAGATCCGCCGCACCATCCAGGTGCTGGCGCGGCGCACCAAGAACAATCCGGTGCTGATCGGCGAGCCCGGCGTCGGCAAGACCGCCGTCGTCGAGGGCCTTGCTCAGCGCCTCGCCGCCGGCGATGTGCCGGAAGGGCTGAAGGATCGGCACGTCCTCGCCCTCGATCTGACCGCGCTCCTCGCCGGGGCCAAGTTCCGCGGCGAGTTCGAGGAGCGCCTCAAGGCGGTGCTGGCCGAGGTGCAGGCGGCCGCGGGCCGCATCATCCTCTTCATCGACGAACTGCATAATCTCGTCGGCGCCGGCCGGACGGACGGCGCCATCGACGCTTCCAACATGCTGAAGCCGGCCCTGGCGCGCGGCGAGCTGCGCTGCGTCGGCGCGACGACGCCCGATGAATTCCGCCGCTATATCGAGAAGGATGCGGCGCTCGCCCGCCGCTTCCAGCCCGTCACCGTCGAGGAGCCCTCGATCGACGACGCGGTCTCGATCCTGCGCGGCATCAAGGGCAAATACGAGGTCCATCACGGCGTCCGCATCACCGACGCCGCGATCGTCGCCGCGGCCCGCCTCTCCAGCCGCTACATCGCCGACCGGCGGCTGCCGGACAAGGCGATCGACCTCGTCGACGAGGCGGCCTCGCGCCTGCGCATGGCGATCGACAGCAAGCCCGAGGCGCTCGACGCCGTCGGCCGCCGCGTCGCCCAGCTCAAGATCGAGCGCGAGGCGCTGAAGGCGGAGTCTGACGAGGCGTCGCGCGAGCGGCTCCAGAAGCTCGAAGGCGAGCTCGCCGAGGCCGAAGCGCGGCTCGCCTCGATGGAGGAGGCGTGGCGCGCCTCGCAATCGCGGCGCACCGAAGGCCGCCGTCTCAAGGAGGAGCTCGACCAGGCGCGCACCGCCCTCGCCCGCGCTCAGCGCGAGGGCGATTGGGCGCGCGCGGGCGAGCTCACCTACTCGATCATACCCGATCTCGAGAAGCGCCTCGCCGAGGCGGAGGCGCGGGCGGAGACCGCGCGCGAGGAAGTGACGGCCGCCGATATCGCCGCCGTCGTCACGCGCTGGACCGGAATCCCCGTCGACCGCATGCTCGAAGGCGAGCGCGACCGCCTGCGCGACATGGAGAAGACGCTGAGCGCACGCGTCGTCGGCCAGCGGGAGGCGGTGCGGGCGGTCGCGAAATCGGTGCGCCGCTCGCGGGCGGGGCTCAAGGACCCGCGCCGCCCGACCGGCTCCTTTCTCTTCCTCGGCCCGACGGGCGTCGGCAAGACCGAGCTCGCGAAGGCGCTCGCCGCCTTTCTCTTCGATGACGAGAACGCGATAACGCGGCTCGACATGTCGGAATACATGGAGAAGCACGCGGTGTCGCGGATGATCGGCTCGCCGCCGGGTTATGTCGGCTATGACGATGGCGGCTCGCTCGCCGAGCGCATCCGTCGCCGGCCCTACCAGGTCGTGCTGCTCGATGAGGTGGAGAAGGCGCATCCCGACGTGCTCAACATCCTGCTGCAGGCGCTCGATGACGGGCGCCTCACCGACGGGCAGGGCCGCACGGCCGATTTCCGCCACGCGATCCTCATCATGACCTCCAATCTCGGCGCCGAGGCGCTGACCGCGCTCGGCGAGGACGAGGCGGTCGACGCCGCGCGCGCCGAGGTCATGGAGGCGGTGCGGCGGGCCTTCCGGCCGGAGTTCCTCAACCGGCTCGACGACGTCCTCATCTTCCGTCGTCTCGGCCGCGAGCAGATGGCGCGCATCGTCGACATCCAGCTCGGGCTGGTCAACGAGCGCCTCGCCGAGCGCGGCATCACGCTCGAGGCCGATGCGGCGGCACGGCAGCGTCTCGCCGAACTCGGCTGGGATCCGGCCTTCGGCGCCCGGCCGCTGAAGCGGGCGATCCAGGGCCTCGTCGAGGATCCGATCGCCGAGCGCATCCTCGACGGCACGGTCGCCGACAAGGCGGTGCTGAAGCTGTCGGTGCTCGACGGCCGCCTCGCCCTCGACGGCGTCGGCGTCGAAGAGGACCGGCCGCAGGGCTTCAAGGCGCCTGAGCGGCCGATGATCGGCTTCGCCCTGCGGCCGCAGGACGCCCTCGTGCGCTGAGGTTGTCGGGCGCCGCTACTCCCGTCATTGCAAGCCGAAGGCGAAGCAATCCATCTCGCCGCTGCATGGATTGCTTCGCTGGCGCTCGCAATGACGTCGTGACGAGCGAGCGCACCCGCGCTTCTCACCGCTCCGGCAGGGTGGCCCGCGTGAATTCCTCGATATAGTCCATGAGCGCGTCCGAGGCGGCGGCGGCGATCTCCGGCTCGCCGGCGGCGATGGCGCGGGCGATCGCGGCATGAAGGCGCGCCGCGCGCGGCATGTCCGCCACTTGCTTGTAATGGATGTACCAGAAGCGCCGGGAGAGGCCGTGCATCAAGGCCATGGCGCCGGCGGCGAATTCGTTGCGCGCGGCCTTCAGCGACAGGAGGTTGAACTCGCGGTCGAGCCGCATGAAGGTCGTGTCGTCGTTCTCGCGTCCCGCCGCCTCCATGCCGTCGCCGATGGCGGCAAAGCGCGTCCGCTCGTCGAGGCTGGCGCGCCGCGCCGCGCAGCGGGCGACGAGGCGCTCGACCTCGCGCCGCGTCTCGACGAGGCGGAGCTGCGTCTCGATGCTGATGTCCGAGACGACGAGGCCGCGGCGCGGCAGGACGAGAATGAGCCGCTCGCGCGCGAGGCGCTGAATGGCCTCGCGGATCGGCGTCCGCCCGAAGCCGGTGCGCCGGCACAGCGCCGCCTCGGAAACGACGGCGCCGGGCGGGATCCGCAATGTCACGATCTGCTCCTCGAGCGCGCGGTAGGCGCGGTCGGCGAGGCTCTCGACCTCTCCCGGCGTTTCGATCGCAGGCTCCTGCCGCGTCTTTGCCGCCGCTCTCATCCCGGTCCCCGCCTCAGCGGCGGCCGACACCGCGCGGGTCGTTGAAGCTGGAGACACCAGTGCCGCGATAGAGGATCTGCGCGTTGCGCTCTGTGACCTGCCGGTGGAGCGCCAGCATCGCCGGATCGAGATCGGCGGTGGGGCACGGCTCGAGGACGAAGTGGCCATGGCGGTCGGCGCCGCGCACCAAACTGGCGCTGTCCTTTCCGGCGAGCTGTCGCACCGAAGTCGGGATGTAGCGGATGGCGAAGCCGATCCGACGGTCGCCGGAGAGATTGGGCGGAGAGCCATGCACGAGGCGCACATGGTGGAGAGAGATCTCGCCTGGTTCGAGGGTCAGCGTCACCGCTTTGGCGGCATCGACGGGGACCGTGATCTCCTGGCCGCGCGTCAGGAGATTGTGCTTGGCGAAGGTGTCGCGATGCGGAATCTGGTCGCGCTTGTGCGAGCCGGGAATGACTTGCATGGCGCCATTGCCGGCATGGGCGGCGGTGAAGGCGACCCAGGCGGTGACGACGTCGGGCCGGCTGAGACCCCAATATGTGGAGTCCTGATGCCAGGAGACGAAGGCCGGGTTCTGCCTCTCCTTGATGAAGAAGTTGCTGGACCAGCAGAGGAGGTCGGGACCGTAGAGATCCTCGACCGCATCGAGGATCACGGGATGACGGACGAGATCGGCGAGCCAAGTGAAGAGGAGATGCGATTTGTGGCGGAGGTCGCCGCCGATCGGCCCGCCGGCGCAGGCTTCGTAGGCTTCGAGGCGATGGCGGAGCTGCTCGGCCTCCGCGGGCGACATCACCCGCAACGGCGCGATGAAGCCCTCTTCGCGATACTGCTCGATCTGGGCCGGCGTCAGGATCTTCGGCATTTCAGTCTCCCTCTTCAGTCGCGACCCTGTCGCGACTTTGCTTCCGGGAAGAGCCACATGGCGAAGATCATGAAGGCGCCGAGGCCGAGCGCGACCCACGGCGTCACCGGCTGCCCCGCCGCCTTCTGAAAGAAGTGAACGGCGATGGCGACGATGGCCACCACGACCGAGAGCGGCAGTTTGTATTTCGCCGGCATGGCTCCTCCCTCGCTGGCGCCGCCGGAGGGCGGCTTGACCGGGTTGCTTGATCGGGACTATATATCACTGATATATCAGCCGCGAGCAGAGAATGCGCAGGAGCAGGGCCGAATCTGCGAGCCGCAACGACGAACGCGCTGCCGTGGCGTTGCGGGGCTGGCCATGAAGACCTATCGCGGCGAGCGGACGATCGACGGCATCAAAGTCACGGTCGACGGCCAACCGCTGCCGACGCACGAGGAGGTGCGGCGCTTCTCCGCGCTCGGCTTCGAGTGGAGCTATGAGGGACTAGAGCCGGCGCAGCTCGCCCTTGCCATCCTCGTCGACCATTTCGGCCGCCCCGAGCCGGCGCTCGAAACATGCGACCGGTTCATGCGGAACGTCGTCGCCGGTTTCGGCAATGAGTGGGAGCTGACGAGCGCCGAGATCGCGGCCGCTGTCGGCGCCGCGCCTTGAGGGAGGAAGCGATGGAACTCGCCGTAACGCCGATGAGCGAACGCCAGCGCGCCTACCGCGCCGAGTACCGGGCGCGGATCGCCGGCTGGTATGACGGCTTCGTCCATGTCGCCGTCATCTACATCATCGGCCTCGCCGCGCTCTTCATCTATGTCAGCAACATCCGCACCGTGGCCTGGTGGGAGTGGCTGACCGTCCCGGTCGTCTTCCTCCTCTGCAACATCTTCGAATGGTATCTGCACCGGCACATCATGCACCGGCCGCAGCGCAGCCGCGCGCTTCGCGCCATCTATTCGCGCCACACTCTGCAGCACCATCAGTTCTTCACCGACCGCGAAATGCGCTTTGCGGACGCGCGCGACTGGCGCGTCACCTTCTTCCCGCCCTACGCCATGGTGGTCTTCATCCTGATGTCGATCCCGCCGGCGCTCGTCCTCGGCTGGCTCCTTTCGCCCAATGTCGGCTGGCTCCTCATGTGCACGACGACCGGCATGTATCTGACCTACGAGTTCATGCATTTCTGCTGCCACATCGAGGACAACGCCTTCGTCCGCCACTGCCCCTTCGTCAACACGCTGCGCCGCCACCACGCCGCGCACCACGACCAGACGATCATGATGCAGCGGAACATGAACTTGACCTTCCCGATCGCCGATTGGCTGTTCGGCACCTCCGATTTGGATCGCGGGCTTTGGGGCCACCTCTTCAACGGCTACGAGACGCGCTATGTGAAGCCCGCGCGGCCGCGCACCGGGGCGGTCGATCGGGGAACCGCCATCCAAGCTTCCTAATATCGCGCCGCCAAGGCACTAGACTGGCTCACCCCCGCCCCGTCGCCGCCACGGCGCGGCGGCGGAGGGTCTCGGCGCCGATGATGATGAGAGTGACGAGGACGAGGATCACCGTCGAGACGGCGGCGAGAGTCGGGTTCACCTGGAGCAGGAGGTCGTTCCACATCTGCCGCGGCAGGGTCGAGGTGCTGCCGCCGGTGATGAAGAGCGCCACCGTCAGATCGTCGAAGGAGGTGATGAAGGCGAAGAGGAAGCCGGCGGCGATGCCGCCGCGGATTTGCGGCAGGGTGATGCGGAGGAAGGTCTCCAGCTTGCCGGCGCCGAGGCTCCAGGCGGCCTGGTCGAGGCGCTCGTCATAACTCTTCAGCACCGCCATGACGGTGATGACGACATAGGGGACGGCGAGGATGGTGTGGCCGAGCACGAGGCCGAGACCGGTGCCGACGAGGCCGAGCCCCGCATAAAGATAGAAGAGAGCGACGGCGATGACGATGCGCGGCAAGATGAGCGGGGCGAGGACGAGCGCCAGGATCGCAGCGCCGCCGCGAAGGCGCTGGCGGACGAGGGCGAAGGCGGCGGCGGTGCCGAGCAGCGTCGCGAGAACCGCCGTTCCCGAAGCGACGAGAAGCGAGCGGATGGTGGCGTCGACCCATCCGGGCGATCCCAGATATGTCGCATACCAGCGCAGCGACAGGCCCTGCGGCGGAAACTCGATGAAGCGGCCGCCGGTGAAGGACACCGGAATGACGAAGAGCGACGGCAAGCAGAGAAAAGCGATGACGAGAAGGCTCGCCGCCCAGAGCGCGCCGGCGGCGAGGCGCGGCGATGGGCGATCATGGCGCGGCGGCAGCAGCCGCTCGCGGAGCGCGCCCAGCGCGTCGCCCATGCGGCCGAGGAGCGCGATCAGCCATTCGCCTGCCGCGGCGCCCGCGCGCGCGAGGAGGCCCGGCTGCGCGCCGCCGGTCGAGCCTGCCGCATCGCTGCCCCCCGACAGCGTCGAGAGGCCGAGCAGGCGGTCATAAACGAGGAAGACCAGCGCCGAGGCCGCCAGCAGCCCGACCGAGAGAGCGCTGGCAAAGCGCCAATTGAGGAGCTCCTGCACGACCGAGATGATGACCTGCGAGATCATCGTCTCGCGGCGGCCGCCGAGCAGGGCCGGGGTGATGAAGAAGCCGAGGGC
>JAJPHB010000101.1 GCA_021325525.1 Alphaproteobacteria bacterium | reverse complement strand
TTCCGGCCGTGGTATCGCGAGCTCAAGCGCTGGATCGCCGCGGATGATCTCGGCGAGATCAGGCTCGCCCGCATGGCGATGATCAATTCCGGATTCCTGCCCGATGCCGGCGGCCGCAGGGCCGCCTTCGAGCGGCAGCCCTTCATGCAGCACGAGGCGCGGCTGATGATCGCCGAGGTCCTGATCCATCACCTCGACGTCATGCGCTATCTCTGCGGCGAGCTCCGCGTCGTCGGCGCCCGCGCCAGCCGCACCCTCGCGGATGTCGCCGGCGAGACGGTCGCCGCCATCTTCCTCGAGAACGCAGCGGGCGCCGCGGTCGAGGTGGTCGGCACGATGGCGGCGCCCGGTTACCCGCCGCGCGCGCCGGACCGGCTGGAGGTCGTCGGCAGCAAGGCCTCGGCCGTCTTCGAGAACAACGAGCTGCGCCTCCTCGGCGCGCGCCCGCGCAGCGAGAGCTACGATGCGGATTCCGGTTACCAGACGAGCTTCGACGGGGTGATAGCGCATTTCATCGCGTGTCTCGCGGCGGGATCGCCCTTCGAGACCGACCCCGCCGACAACCTCGAAACGCTGCGCCTCGTCGAGCACGCCTATTGGGCGGCGAATTTCCGGAGCGGCGGCTGACCCGGCCGGAGCGGTTTTCCCGGGTGATTTTGCGATTGGAGGGTCGTCGGCGGGATCGCCCATTCCCGGCGCTCATTCGCCGGCGAGCGACAACTCCGCGGCACGCGACCAAGCGACTGGAGCGGGTGAAGGGAATCGAACCCTCGTCGTAAGCTTGGGAAGCTTCTGCTCTACCATTGAGCTACACCCGCATACTATCCTTATAGCCGCGCCGGCGCCCGGCGTTCAAGAGGACGGGCGGGGCGGTCGGCGGCGGTCGCGGCCGGGCGTTACCATAGGACCGATTTGGACATATAATGACCAAAATCGGTTCTGGACGATGGAGGTGCGTGCTCCGGATGCTTCGACAGGAAGGGATCGCCGCCTCGGCTGTGGCAAAAAGGCACCTGTATTTCGCCTGTTATTTACCGGTTAACAGGAGGCGGCGATGAGCCGGATCGTGACGGTCGGCGCGGCGCAGCTCGGCCCCATCGCGCGCGCGGAAGGGCGGGCCGAGGTCGTGGAGCGGCTCATCGCGCTGCTTCGTCAGGCGAAGGCGATGGGCTGCGATCTCGTCGTCTTTCCGGAGCTCGCCCTCACCTCCTTCTTCCCGCGCTGGTTCATGACCGACGAGGCGCAGATCGACGCCTATTTCGAGCGCGAGATGCCCGGGCCGCAGACGCGGCCGCTCTTCGCCGAGGCGCAGCGCCTCGGCCTCGGCTTCTGCCTCGGCTATGCCGAGCTCGTCGAGGACGCCTCCGGCAAGCACCGCTTCAACACCGCCATCCTCGTCGACGCCGAGGGGCGGATCGTCGGCAAGTACCGGAAGGTGCACCTCCCCGGCCATGCCGAGCACGAGCCGTGGCGGCGCTTCCAGCATCTGGAGAAGCGCTATTTCGAGATCGGCAATCTAGGATTTCCCGTCTACCGCGCCTTCGGCGGCCTCGTCGGCATGTGCATCTGCAACGACCGGCGCTGGCCCGAGACTTACCGCGTCATGGGCCTCCAGGGCGTCGAGCTGGTGCTCGTCGGCTACAACACGCCGCTCCACAATCCGCCGGCGCCCGAGCACGACCATCTCTCCGCCTTCCACAACCATCTCGTCATGCAGGCCGGCGCCTATCAGAACGGCACCTTCGTCGTCGGCGTCGCCAAGGGTGGGACCGAGGAAGGCGTCCCCTCGCTCGCCGGCAGCGCCATCATCGCTCCCTCGGGCGAGATCGTGGCGCAGGCGGCGAGCTTAGGCGACGAGCTCATCGTCGCCCGCTGCGATCTCGACCTCACCCGATCCTACAAGGAGACGATCTTCAACTTCGCCCAGCACCGCGTGCCGGAAGCCTACCGCCTCATCACCGAGCGCAAAGGCGCGCAGCCGCCGGAATGAGGCGATACCGCCCACCCTCGCACAAGGACCTCCGATGGCATCCCTCGGCCCCAACGAGCCTCTCATCGGCGTGCCGGGATCGCGGGCGCGGCTCGACACGCCCGCGCTCTGCCTCGATCTCGACGCCTTCGAGCGCAACATCGCGGCGATGGCGGCGCTGTGCCGCGACCGCGGCGTCGCGCTTCGCCCCCATGCGAAGACGCACAAATCCCTGAAGATCGCCGCGGCGCAGATCGCGGCGGGCGCCGTCGGCGTCTGCTGCGCCACGATCGGCGAGGCGGAGGTGATGGTGCGCGGCGGCATCAAGGGCGTGCACGTCACCTCGCCGCAGGTGACGGCGTCGAAGATCGCCCGCGTCATCGCCCTCGCCGGGTCGCCGCATGCGGGGTTCACCGTCGTCGTCGACGACCCGGAGAACCTGGCGGCGCTCGACGGCGCGGCGCGCGCCGCCGGGATCGTGCTCGATATCCTCGTCGACTACGCCGCGGGCCATCACCGCACCGGCGCCGCGACCGAGGAGGATGTGCTCCTCCTGGCGCGCGCCGCGGCGGCGGCGCCGGGCCTGCGCTTCCGCGGCATCCAATCCTATTCCGGCAATCTCCAGCATATCGCCGAGCGCGCCGAGCGCGTCGCCAAGGCAAAGGCGCGGCTCGCCATCCTCGCCGGCCTCGTCGAGAGATTGCGCAGGGACGGCATTCCCGTCGAGATCGTCACCGGCTCCGGCACCGGCACGCATGATGTCGATGCCGAGGCGCGCGTCTTCACCGAGATGCAGACCGGCTCCTACATCTTCATGGATGTCGATTATCACCGGGCGCTCAAGGACGGGCGCAACGTCCCGCCCTTCGAGACGGCGCTCTTCGTCCAGGCCGCGGTCGTCAGCCGCAACGGCGCCAAAATCCCGGGCGGCTATGTGACGACGGATGCCGGGCTGAAGAGCTTCGCCACCGAAGGGCCGAAGCCCGAAGTGCTCTCCGGGGCGCCGGAGGGCAGCCTCTATGCCTATATGGGCGACGAGCACGGCAAGCTGCTGCTGCCGCCTGGCTCGGCCGTGCCGGCGCTCGGGGCCCGCATCGAGCTGATGACGCCGCATTGCGACCCGACGGTCAATCTCTACGACGCCTATCACGTGCTCCGCGGCGACACCCTCATCGATATCTGGCCCGTCGATGCGCGGGGGAAGCGGTAGATTGAAGGCCAGATGGATCATGACAACTGTTCGGGTAATCTCCGCGCTACTGTTTCGTCGTCTCGCGACAGGCAAAGAGATCGCCGTTGCACGCGACAGCAATCCAGCTTCGCAATCGACGGCGATCGCTCCCGGTCGCCGGTTTGGCGCGATGCGCGGCAAGGCTCGGGTCGATGCTGCGTTTACCGCTGCCCGAGAGTGAATTCGAAGACGGCTGGCAGCCGAGCGAGAATAATCAATGAAAGACTGGCGTCTCGACAATGTCCGAGGAATGGAGGGCATCCGGTTTCGGCGCAAACGGTACGCTAAGTGGAGCAAGTCACGGGATCACGATCACTGCGCGGCGTGCTTTGTGAAACTTGCCGAATTCGATGGTCCAGGCGTTGAGCATCAGGGTTACGCCACCTGTGAGGATTATCGACACGGTGCGGGACTACGACTGGGTATGGATCTCGTGTTTTCGCGATCTGCAGGAGATCATGGGATGGATCGAGGCAGATTAAGAACACGAATAAGAGATGTTGAACCTAAGAGACACAGAGGCTCTGGGCAGGAAAATAGATATCGGAAATTCGCAAATAGGTATCGGAATTTTGCAAAACGAATTCCTGTAATGTCTCTGCGCCACGGTCGCGACGAATTCATATCATTCTTCGTGCCCTTCGTGCCTTCGTGGTGAAAAGAAAAAGGGGCCGCGGTTGCCCGCGGCCCCGTTCCCCTTCCGAATGCGGAGGAAAGCGCGACCTGGATTTAGAAATCCATGTCGCCCATGCCGCCGCCGCCCGGCATTGCCGGAGCGGCGGCCTTCTTCTCGGGCTTCTCGGCCACCATCGCCTCGGTGGTGATGAGGAGCGCCGCGACCGAGGCGGCGTCCTGGAGCGCGAGGCGCACGACCTTGGTCGGGTCGATGATGCCCGCCTTCACCATGTCGACATACTTGCCGCTCTGCGCGTCGTAGCCGTAATTGGGGTCCGACTTGTCGAGCAGCTTGCCGACGACGATCGAGCCGTCGGTGCCGGAGTTCTCGACGATCTGCCGCACCGGCGCCTGCAGCGCCCGGCGGACGATGTCGATGCCGACCTTCTGGTCGTCATTCTCGGCCTTCAGCTTGTCGAGGGCCTTGATGCCGTAGAGGAGGGCGACGCCGCCGCCGGCGACGATGCCTTCCTCGACCGCGGCGCGCGTCGCATGCATCGCGTCGTCGACGCGGTCCTTGCGCTCCTTCACCTCGACCTCGGTCGCGCCGCCGACGCGGATGACGGCGACGCCGCCCGCCAGCTTCGCCAGGCGCTCCTGCAGCTTCTCGCGGTCGTAGTC
>JAJPHB010000049.1 GCA_021325525.1 Alphaproteobacteria bacterium | reverse complement strand
CTGTGGACAACGCTCCCGCGTTGCCCACAGCCCCACAGGCGCAACAGCAACAGCAGCGGACATTTGATGTGCTATGAAAGACGGACATCTTCACGCGCTACCGACAGAGAACCGTTGCTACGGCACCATCTCGCGCTCGAAGGCCAAGCCCTTCTCGCGTAGCGCGATCTCGACCTTGCGCGAGAAGAGGCTCAAAGGCCCGGAATAGAGCTTCATGCGGAAGTCTCTCTCTGTCTTTGAGCGAGAACATTATAGGAACACGCCTTCGGCAGCAAGCGGAAGAGAGGTTGGAACGCCGCCGAAGCGGGTCCTTACGCCTTCGGCTTGGCGCCGAGCGCCGTCTTGATCTTCCCCCAGAGAGGCGTGTCGGCGCGAGCCGAAGGCGAGGCTTCCGCGGCGGGGGATGGCGCCGTCGCGGCTTTCGGCACCTCAGCGAGGACGCGCTGCACCGCCGCGACGATGCCGACGTAACCCGTGCAGCGGCAGAGATTGCCGCTGAGCTCGCGGCGGATGCGGGCCTCGTCGGCCTCCGGCAGGCGGCGGATCAGATCATAGGCGCTGATCAGCATGCCGGGCGTGCAGAAGCCGCATTGGAGCGCGTGCTCGGCCGAGAACGCTTCGCGCAGGCGCGCCATCAGCGGATCGCCGTCGAAGCCCTCGACGGTGCGGATCTCGGCGCCGTCGCAGGCGACGGCGAAGGCGAGGCAGGCGCGGGCCGGCACGCCGTCGAGGAGGATCGTGCAGGCGCCGCAGACGCCCTGCTCGCAGCCGAGATGCGTTCCCGTGAGGCGCTGCTGCTCGCGGAGGAAATCGGCGAGATGCGTGCGCGGCTCGACCGTGGCCTCGACGCGCCGGCCGTTGACGGTGAGCGTGATCGGGATCATGGCGCCAGCGCCTCCAGGATGGCGCGCCGCGCCGCGACCGCGTGATGCCTGAGCGCGATTCGGTCGAGATCGGGGGCCGCCTCGCGCAGGGCGGCCTCGACGGCATCGAGCGCAACGGCCTCGATGCCCTTCTCGGCAGCGCGCGCCGCGAGATTGTCGAGCGGCAGCGGCGCCGAGCCGAGGGCGCCGATGACGATGCGGGCGCGGCGGCGCTCGGAATCGAAGAGCGCGGCGCCGATCGCTTCCGGAAATTCGCCGGCCTTGCGCACGATCTTGTAATAGCCCCATCGCGCCGCGGCGGAGAGCTTCGGGAGGAGAATCGCCGTCAGCATCTCGCCCGGCTCCAAGGCGGTCGCGAAGGCGCCGCGCAGGAAGTCGCGAATCGCGATCTCGCGCTCGCCCGCGCGCCCCGCCGCCACGGCGCGCGCATCGAGCGCCATCAGCGCGCTCGGCCAGTCGCCGGAGGGGTCGGCATGGGCGAGGCTGCCGCCGATGGTGCCGCGGTTGCGCACCGCACGATAGGCGATGCCGGCCGCGACATGGGCCAGCATGCCGTGATCGGCGAGAGCCATACCCCCATCCTCGATCGCGGCATGCGTCACCATGGCGCCGATGCGGTGGTGATCGCCGCGATCCTCGATCCGGCGCAGCGCCGCGATGCGGCCGATATCGACGAGGCGCTTCGGCGTCGCGAGGCGCAGATTGAGGAGCGGCGCCAGCGACTGTCCGCCGGCGAGGATGCGCGCCTCGCCCTCGGCATCGAGCGCGTCGAGCGCCGCCGCCACCGTCTGCGGCGCGACGTAATCGAAGGCCGCGGCCTTCATTCCGCCGCCTGCCGCTCTGATGCGGCGAGGATCGCCGCGAGCACCCGCCGCGGCGTCGCCGGCGTCTCGCCGAGCTCGGCGCCCAAAGGCGCCAGCGCGTCGTTGATGGCGTTGACGATCGCCGCCGGCGGCGCGATGGCGCCGCCTTCGCCCACCCCCTTGATGCCGTGCTCGGTATAGGGCGAGGGCGTCTCGATATGCTGCATGCGCATCGCCGGAACTTCCGTGGTGCCCGGCAGCAGGTAGTCGATGAGCGTCGAGGCCAGGGGCTGCCCCGCCTCGTCATAGCTCGATTCCTCATAGAGCGCCGTGCCGATTCCCTGCGCCGCGCCGCCGAAGGCCTGGCCCTCGACGATCATCGGGTTCACCAGCGTGCCGCAATCCTCGACGATGACATAGTCGAGGATCTGGGTGACGCCGGTTTCCGGATCGACGGCGACGACCGCGGCATGCGTCGCATAGGAGAAAGCGCCGGTATCGACCTTGGGCCGGTAGCCCACTGTCGCTTCCAGCCCGCCGAGATCGACATCCTCGGGGAGCTGGTCCGGCCGCAGATACCAGACCTTGGCGATCTCCTCGAGCGAAACGTCGCCGGCGGGGCCGAAGACGCGCCCCTCGGCGAGCCGCACCTCCTCGGTCCGGCACTGCATCAGGTGCGCGCCGATGCGGGCGATGCGCCCCGCCAGCACCGTGCTCGAGCGCGAGACGGCGCCGCCCGCCATCACCATGCTGCGCGACGCGTAGGCGCCGGTCGAATAGGGGGTGAGCGCGGTGTCGCCATGGACGACGTTGATGCGCGCGGGATCGATCGTCAGGATCTCGCTCGCGACCTGCGCCAGGGTGGTCTCCAGCCCCTGCCCGATTGACTGCGTGCCGACGCGGATTTCGAGCCCGCCATCCGGCGTCAGGCGCACCGTCGCCTGCTCGTAGCCGGGGACGATCGGGATGCCCCAGGAGGCGAAGACCTTGGTGCCGTGCGCCGATTGCTCGGTATAGGTGGAAAAGCCGATGCCGATGCGGCGGCCATCCGCCTCGCCGCGCCGCTGGCGGGCGCGGATGCCGGCAAAATCGATCGCCTCCATCGCCATGCGGAGGCTCTTCGGGTAGTCGCCGCTGTCGTAATGCTTGTTGGTGATGTTGTTGTAGGGCATCGCCGAGGCGGGAACGAGATTCTCGGCCCGCACCTCCGCGGGCTCGCGGCCGACGGCGCGGGCGATGGCGTCGATCGTCAGCTCGATCGCGAAGCAGACGCCGGGCCGGGCGACGCCGCGATAGGGGCAGAAGGGCGGCTTGTTGGTGGCGATGGAATAGGTCTTGCAGCGATAGGCCGGCACGACATAGGGCCCCGGCAGATTGCCGCCCGCCTGCGCCGCTTCGAGGCAGGCGGTGAAGGGCCAGACCGAATAGGCGCCGACATCGACGCTCACCTCGGCGTCGAGGCCGAGCAGCTTGCCGCGCCGATCGGCATAGGCGGTGACGAGGTAATGGTGCTGCCGCGCATTGGCGCCTGCCGTCAGATGCTCGCGGCGGTCCTCGATCCAGCGCACCGGATGGCGGCGCTTCATGGCGAGCCAGGCGACCGCGACTTCCTCGGGCTGGAGCACGCATTTATAGCCGAAGCCGCCGCCGACATCGGGGGCGATGACGCGGATGAGGCGCTGCTCGAGGCCGAGGCATTCGGCAAGGCCGGTGCGGATGATGTGCGGCACCTGCGTCGAGGTGACGACGACGAGCTGGCCGTGGCGGTCGTCCCAGTAGGCCAGCACGCCCTTGCCTTCGAGCGGCGACATGCATTGCCGCGCCATGCGGTACTCGCGCTTGACGACGACGGGGGCGGTCCGCGCCACCTCGTCGATGCGGCCATCCACCGCCGTCGTCAGGAAGAGGTTGTCGCCCCAATGCTCGTGCACAAGCGGCGCGCCCGCCCGCCGCGCCGCCAGCATGTCGACAACGGGCGGCAGCTCCTCGAGATCGAGCGTGACCTCGCCGGCGAGATCCTCGGCCTCCGCACGGTTGCGGCCGAGGCACATGGCCAAAGCCTCGCCGACGAAGCGGACCTTGCCGGTCGCGAGGATGGGGTAGTCCGAAGCCCGGTAGCCCGGAATGCCGGATTGCGCCTGCATCGGCTTGACGCCGCCCAGATCCTCGGCGCGGAAGACGCGGTCCTCGGCGCCCGCCGGCGCCGTGACGGCACGGATGCGGGCATGCGCGACGGGGCTGCGCAGGAAGGCCACGTCCATAAGGCCCGGCATCGCGATGTCGGAGACGTAATTGCCCTTGCCGGCGAGGAAGCGGGCATCCTCCTTGCGCCGCAGCCGCGCCCCGATCCCCGTCCCCGGCTTGCCGTGCGCCTGCATCCCCGCACCTTCCTCCCGCGCGCCCCTCTCCCGTTTGGCCCCTCTACTATAAACCCCTCTCCCCTCCGGGGAGAGGGAAGGGTGAGGGGGTTGCCGGCGCTGCGCCATCGCTCAAGCCCTCACCCCGACCCTCTCCCGCGAGCGGGAGAGGGAGATTTGCGCAGGTTGGGCGCGCTCGACAGCATCGCGCCGAATGCCGATACGGGGTATACTGAGGTTATTTCCGGCGGCCGGTCAACGGCTTTTCCGACGGGAAAGCGAGGAACCCATCTTGGCGAAGCAGACAAACCGCATGGCCCTCGTCGCCGCCGAGGCGCCGCAGCCGCGCCTGCCGCTCTGGTCGCGGCCCGGCTATCTCGTGCGCCGCCTCCACCAGATTCATTCCGCGCTCTTCGCCGAGGAGTGCCGCGGCTTCGCCATCACCCCGGTGCAGTACGGGCTGATGACGGCGCTCCTCCATTACCCGGGCAGCGACCAGGTGACGCTCGGCGCCGAGCTCGGCATCGACCGCACCAATGTCGCCGACGTGCTGAAGCGCCTCGCCGAGCGCGGCCTCGTCCGCCGTGCCAGGGGCAAGGGCGACCGCCGCATGATGCTGGCCTTCCTGACGGCGGAGGGCGAGGCGCTGGTCCGCGACATGCGCGGCGCCATGCAGCGCGCGCAGGAACGGCTCCTCGCGCCGCTGCCGCCGGCCGAGCGCGAGCGCTTCATGGCGATGCTGGTGCAGCTCATCGACGGCAACAACCAGTACGGGCGGAGCCTGTTGCGGGAGTAGCGCGAGGGGCGGCGGCGCTGGACTGCTTCGCCTTCGGCTCGCAGCGACGACCGTCCCTACACCGGCAACACCAGCGAATTGTCGATGAGGAGGGAGTCGTAGACGCAGTGCCGCTCCTGGAGGAGGAGGCGGCCCGCCTCGCGGCGGAAGCGGTCGAAATAGCGTCCCGCCTGGTGGATCGTCGTCCTCTCGTCGGTCAGCGTCTGCAGGACCATGTAGTTCGCCTGAGCTGCAACCGTCTCGCCCTCGGCGGCGAGAACGCGCGTGTTGGTCACGTAATGGAGGAGATAGCGCGGCGCGAACATCGCGGTCTTGGCGATGGCGAAGGCGCGGTCGCGCAGCATACCCATGCCTTCGCAATAGACGAGGCCGACGGGAAGGCCGGCCTCGGCATTCTCGCGCCCGGTGATGCGGTAGAGGGCATCCGCGGTGAAGAAGGCGGGCCACTCCTCGATGCGTCCGGCATCGAGGACGGCGCAATAGGCGGCGTGGAACTCCTCGATCTCGGCGCGGAGCGCCCGTGCGAGCTCGGGCGCCACCGGCGCTGACACGAAGCCGGGGAGCATCATCCCCCTCAGAGCTCCATCACCTGCCGCCAATGGCGGTACATGGAGCGGATCGCCGCCTCGGTGATGAGGGTCCGCGAGCTCCCCTCCTCGCGCCCGCCGAGCTCGACGACGGCCGCGCCCGCCCGCGACTTTTCGAGCCCGTCCTGGACGAACTTCATCGCCTCGTTGTCTTCGAGGCCGAGGAATCCAGCGGGCCCCATGAGATTGCCCTGGCGCAGGCGGTGGCGCGTCATCTCCGGCGTGTCGCCCTTGTAGCCGAACATCGTCCAGATCATGGTGAATTCGTCGGGCCCGTGCGGCACGATGTGGCGCGTCCCCAGCGTGTTGAGCTCGCGCTGGACGACGAGGTTCGGCCAGATCGTCTGCATCGTCACCGACCAGGGCGAGCGGAACTCGCGCACATAGTCGAGAATGCGGCCGTCATGGAGCTTCATCTGCTCGTGGAAGGCGCGCATCTCGCGCCGGCTCGCATCGTCGACCTTGACCTCGTCGCCCTTGGCCGAGCCCATCGTCCCGTGCCGCCCCGAGGCATCGACGATCATCGTCGATTTGTTGCCGGCGACGAGGAGCCCGAAGGTGACGAGATAGGCATGCAGCAGCGTGGCGTGGTAGGGGTCCTTGAGGTTCTCGTGGTAGAGCTTCCAGTTGGCGGGCTGGATGTTGCGGTAGTATCCGAGGATTTCGAGCTCGCGCCCGTCGAAGACGGCGTCGAAATCGACGAGGATCTCGGGGCCGAGATACTCTTCGAGCGGCTCGATCTCCGCGGCGAAGGTGGCGAAGACGACGCCGCCCCGCCGCGCCACTTTGAGGCGGCGCAGCCCGTGCTCCTCCAGACGAAAGCCGGGAGGCATGCCGCCTTCCTTCTTGAGGCCGCGGCGGAAGGGCACGCCGATGAGGTTGCCGGCGAGGTCGTAGGTCCATTGGTGATAGGGGCAGACCAGCTCCTTCGCATTGCCGCGCGCGGCGCGGCAGAGCTCGGCGCCGCGATGGGCGCAGCGATTGGCGAGGACATGCACGGCGCCCTCGCGGTCGCGCGTGAGGATGACCGGGGTGGGGCCGAGGAAGGAGCGCTTGAAGTCGCCGGGATTCGGCACCTCCGCCTCGAGGCCGACATAGCTCCAGCAGGGCCCGTGAAAGATGCGCTCGACCTCGCGCTCATAGACCTCGCGGCTCGTATAGACCCAGTCGGGGATCCGCGTCAGGCCCTCCTCCGGCCAGACGCAGGTTTCGGCAAGATCGCCGATCGCATTCCGCCCGCTATCCGGCATCGCATCCCTCCCGGTCCGAGATGCTCAGTATACCTCTCTTTTCCCGCGGCGCAATCGCTGCTATCCTCGAGGCTCGGAGCAAAGGGAGGCAGGCGATGGCGCTCGAGCCGCTGGCGAAGAAGGGCAACTTCTTCCATATCTATGATTTCCGCGTGAAGGCCGGGATGGGCGACGAGTTCATCCGCCTCTTCGACGCCTTCGACTATTCCGACGAGAATCCGATGCACAAATCGCCGGCGCAGGTGAAGGACGGCGTCCTCTGCCGCGACGTCGCCGACCCCGACCATTTCTACTTGGTCGGCGAGTGGTCCGACATCGCCATTCACGCCAAGATCCGCAAGATCCTCGCCGAAGAGCTGCGCCCCGCCTTTGTCGGCCTCATCGAAGGCGGCAAGTTCGTCCCGACCTATGCCGAGATCGTCTCCTCGACGCCGCAGCACCTGCTCGACAAGGCGGCGCGCTGACGGCGGCCCTTTTCGCGCCACGGTCGGCGCGCCATCTTTACGGTACGGCGCCGTGTCGTTTTAATCACCGATCGCGGGCACGGAACGGCGACGGCGCTCGTATAGTCAGAAGGCTGCGGCCGCTGGCACCGCCGCAGCCAAGACGGGAGGGCCGTGGCGTGCGGCCCGGAGGAGAAGAAGGATGGTCGGATCGGCAAGGCTGAGGGCTGCCGCCGTCGGAGGTCTCGCCGTCGCGGCGCTGGCGCTGGCGCCTCTGCCAGCTGCGGCGCGCGGCTTCGTGCATTTCGGCATCGGCTTCGGTGCGCCGCTCTATTACTACCCGCCGCCGGTCTATTACGCGCCGCCGCCCGTCTACTACGTCCCGGCCCCCGGCTATCCGCCGCCTGTCGCCTATGGGCCGCCCGCCGTTTACGGCCCGCCGGCGGCAGCCGGCCAATGCCGCGAATACACCACGACCTCGATCGTCGGCGGGCAGCCGCAGCAGCTCTACGGGACGGCCTGCCTGCAGCCCGATGGAACCTGGCGGATCGTGCGTTGAGAGAGGAAGGGCCGATGACGAGAAGCGCGCGCGGATGGCGGCGGGCGATCCTCCTTGGAGCGCTCGGCATCGCCCTCACCGGCTGCGTCGCCTACGCGCCGCCGCCCTCCTACGGCTACGCCTATGAGCCCGGCTATTATGCCGCGGCGCCCGGCTACTATTATTATCCGCCGCCCGCCTACTACGCCCCGCCCGTCTTCAGCTCCTTCGGGCTCGGCTTCTCTTTCGGCGGGCATCATCACCATCACTGGGACTGAGGGCCCGGCTCGGATTCCGCGCGCCATCGGCTCGCCGCGTCGGGAGGGGAACGAAGGATTCACGCTTGTCGTTTAACCTGTGATCGCATTTTAGGGAGATCGTGCAATGATTGCGCGTTTATCCATATTGACCGTATCGCTTGCCTTGGTCCTCACCGCTTGCGGCACCAGCACCGGCAATCGGGCGCTGAGCGGCGGCGCCATCGGCGCCGGCGCCGGCGCGGTCGCCGGAGCCTTGGTCGGCGCGCCACTCGCCGGAGCGGCGCTGGGCGGGGCCGCCGGCGCGGCGGTGGGCGGCCTGACGAACTCGCACCAGATCGACCTCGGCAAGCCCGTCTGGGAGCACTGACCGCTTGAAGCCGGGTGCACGGCGCGGGCGGCGCGCCGCCGCACCCGGCGCAAGCGCTGCGGCGGTGCTTCTTCCTCTCGCTCGCGGCGGCCGGGCGGCCCGGCTTTCGCGAAGCGGTGCGCTTCCCTCATCCTAGAATTGCGGCGGGATTTCGCTATCATCCGCCGCTGACCGTTCGCGCGTCCGCCGATTGCGCGTCGGCGCGAGAGGAGGAGGAATGGCCGAAGCCACCGGGGCGCCGCCGCCGCGGCGCCGTGAGGACCACCGTTTGCTCACCGGCAGCGGCCGCTTCACCGGCGACCTCGCCCTGCCGGATATGGCCCATGCCGTGGTCCTGCGCTCGCCGCACGCGCATGCGCGCATCCTCCGTATCGACACGCGAGGGGCGCGGGAAGCGCCCGGCATCCTCGGCGTCTTCACCGCCGCCGATCTCGCCGCCGACGGCATCCCGGACCTGCCGGGCGGCGTCGACCTCGCGCGTCCCGACGGGACGAAGCTCGCGCAGACGCGCCCCATTCTGGCGCGCGAGCGCGTCCGCTTCGTCGGCGAAGCCGTCGCCTTCGTCGTCGGCGCGAGCCTTGCCGCGGCTCTCGATGCCGCCGAGCGCATCGAGGTCGCGTATGAGAGCCTGCCCGCCCTCGCCGGCACGGAGGCCGCGCTCGCCGCCGACGCGCCGGCGATTTGGGAGGGTGCGCCCGACAATATCGGGTTCCTGTGGCAACGCGGCGACGCCGCGGCGGTCAAATCGGCGCTCGCCGGCGCCGCCCATGTGACGCGGCTCCAGTACCGCATCAGCCGCGTCGCCGCGAGCCCGATCGAGCCGCGCATCTGCCTCGGCGCCGTCGGCGAGGACGGACGCCTCACGCTGCATTCGAGCCACCAATCGCCCTATCAGCTGAAGACGACGTTGGCGCAGGCGATCTTCCGCACCGACCCCTCGCGGATCCGCGTCATTGCCGGGGATGTCGGCGGCTCCTTCGGCATGAAGTCGGGCGTTCATCCCGAGGATGTGCTCGTCCTCTGGGCGGCGCGGCGCCTCGGGCGGCCGGTGCGCTGGGTCTCCGATCGCGCCGAGGGCTTCCTCGCCGACGACCATGCGCGCGACATCGGCGTTCGCGCCGCGCTCGCGCTCGATTCCGAAGGACGGTTCCTTGCCCTCGAAGTGCGGCACGACATCGGCATCGGCGCCTACCTCTCGGGGCGCTCGCTCTCGACCATCAACAATATCGGCGGCATCGCCGGCGTCTACCGCACGCCGCTCATCGCCGCCGAAGCCTATGGCGTCTTCACCAATGCGGCGCCGACGGCGCCCTATCGCGGCGCCGGGCGCCCCGAGGCGACCTACACGATCGAGCGCCTCATCGACGCGGCGGCGCGCGAGATCGGCATCGACCCCTTCGAGCTGCGCCGCCGCAACCTCGTGCCGCCCGAGGCCATGCCCTACAAGACGGCGCTCACCTTCACCTATGATTGCGGCGATTTCGCCGCCAACATGGCGGCGGCGGCCCGGCTCGCCGACCGCGAGGGGTTTGCCGCCCGCCGCGCCGAGGCGAAGGCGCGCGGCAAGCTGCGCGGCCTCGGCATCTGCAACCCGATCGAAGTCGCGGGCGGGCCCTTCGGCCGGCCCGGCAAGGACAGCGCGGCGCTGCGCGTCGCAGCCGATGGCAGCGTCATGCTCCTCACCGGCGCCATGTCGACGGGCCAGGGTCTCGAAACCAGCTTCGCGCAGCTCGCCGCGCAACGCCTCGGCGTGCCGCTCGACAAGGTGCGCTACGGGCAGGGCGACACCGACCAGCTGCCGCAGGGACGGGGCAGCGGCGGGTCGAGCGCCTTCTGCGTCGGCGGCAGCGTCGTCGCCATGGCCATCGACAAGGTAATCGAGAAGGGCCGGCTCATCGCGGCCGAGATGCTGGAGGCGGCGGCCGCCGACATCGCCTTCGCCGAGGGCCGCTTCCGCGTCGCCGGCACCGACCGCGCCGTCACCCTGCCGGAGGTCGCGCGCGCGGCCGAGGATCCGGAGCGGCTGCCGCCGGGGCTGGAGCCGGGGCTCGACGGCCGCGCCGAATGGCAGCCGACCGAGGTCACCTTCCCCAATGGCTGCCATATCTGCGAGGTCGAGATCGATCCCGAGACGGGGCGCACGGCGATCCAGCGCTACAGCGTCGTCGAGGATGTCGGGCGCGTCCTCAACCCCGTCCTCGTCGAGGGCCAGGTCCATGGCGGCGTCGCCCAGGGCATCGGCCAGGCCTTGGGCGAGGCGATCCTTTACGAGGCGGGCACAGGACAGCTCCTCACCGCCTCGTTCATGGACTATGCACTGCCCCATGCCGAGGATCTGCCGCGCATCGCCGTCGAGCTGCGCGAGGTGCCGACGGCGGTCAACCCGCTCGGAGCCAAGGGCGTCGGCGAGGCGGGCACGGTCGGCGCGCTGGCCGCGACCATGAATGCGGTCTGCGACGCCTTGGCCCCGCTCGGCATCCGCCACCTCGACATGCCGGCCTCGCCGGAGCGCGTCTGGGCCGCGATCCAGCGCGCGCGGCGGTAGGGCGAAGTAGGTGAGGTCCAACCCTTCACCCTGCCCTCTCCCCGCACGCGGGGAGAGGGTTGCGGAAGGTTGGCGAGGCCGCGCCGAGCCTTACCCGAAGCTGGGTGAGGGGACTGCCGCGGCCGCGGCGAATCATGCGCAGCTTGGGCTGACGTCAATAGCCGGGTGGGGCGGATTCGACTACGCTTTGCGTCACCCGGCGCGGGAGGCGAGCCTTGCAGGCTGAACCGCTCATCTTCATCGGCATTTGCGATCTCGCCGGCATCGTCCGCGGCAAGGCGGTGCCGGTGCGCGAATGGGGCGCCCGCTCGCGCAAGGGCGTCGGCCTCACCCACAGCAACATCATGATGTCGGCCTTCGGGCCGATCTACGAGACGCCCTTCGGCACGCTCGGCGACCTCATGCTGGTCCCCGATCCGACGGCGCGGGTCGAGGTGGCGCTCGCAGAAGGCGCGACCGAACGCTTCTGCCTCGGCGACATCCTGACGACCGAAGGCGAGAATTGGGAATGCTGCCCGCGGCACTTCCTGCGCCGCGCCCTTGCGCGCCTCGAAGCCGAGACGGGCCTCACCTTCCTCTCCGCCTTCGAGCAGGAATTCGTCTACACGGGCGTCGAGGACAGGCCGGGCGCGACATACGCGCTCGATTCCTTCCGCCGGCAGGGCGCGTTCGGCGAGACCTTCCTGGCGGCGCTGCGTCAGGCCGGCCTCGAACCCGATTCCTTCCTGCCGGAATACGGGCCGCGGCAATTCGAGGTGACGATCGCGCCGAAACCGGGTCTGCGCGCCGCCGACGAGGCCGTCATTCAGCGCGAGATGGCGCGCGCGGTGGCGCGGCATTTCGGCCAGCGCGCCATCTTCGCGCCGATGCTCGAGCCGCAGGGGATCGGCAACGGCACGCACATCCATTTCAGCCTCCGGGACGCCGCGGACCGGCCGGTGCTCTACGACCCGAAGCGCGCCTACGGCCTCTCCGAGCTCGGCGAGCATTTCGCGGCAGGCATTCTCGACCACCTGCCGGCGCTGGCGGCGGTGACGGCGCCAGCGGTCGCCTCCTATTACCGCCTGACGCCCAATCGCTGGGCGCCGACCTGGACCAATCTCGGCCGCCAGGACCGCGGCGCCAGCCTGCGCGTCTGTCCCATCTTCGCCCCGACCGCGGAGGAGGCGGGGCGCCAGTTCAACCTCGAATTCCGCGTCGCCGACGCGGCGGCGAGCCCCTATATGGCGCTCGGCGCCGTCATCTTCGCCGGCCTCGACGGGCTGCGGCGGAAGCTGCGGCTGCCGCCTCCGCCGCAGCGCGATTTCTGGGAGATGAGCGAAGCGGAACGCTGCGCGGCGGGCGTCCGGCCGCTGCCGCGGAGCCTCGATGAAGCCGTCGAGCGCCTCGCCGCGACCGAAGCCGCACGGGAGTGGTTCGGGGAGCGCTTCCTCGATGTCTATCTCCGTTTCAAGCGCGCCGAGCTGCGTGCTGTCGCCTCCCTGAGCGCGGCCGAGATCTGCGCCCGCTACGCCGCGGTTTATTGAAGGGCAGCGCAAATCCCGCAATGGCCGATCGCGGAACCTCCCTCCTCGCCTCCG
The DNA here is from genome assembly GCA_021325525.1 of Alphaproteobacteria bacterium. Taxonomy (GTDB): domain Bacteria; phylum Pseudomonadota; class Alphaproteobacteria; order ATCC43930; family CGMCC-115725; genus URHD0088. The sequence goes on along the minus strand of JAJPHB010000049.1, from coordinate 23,964 downwards.
ACGAGCCCTCTCCGGTAGAGGTTCTGCGCCCGCATGGCGCGTCGGATTTCGTCCTCACCGCCGATCATGCCGGGCGCAGGATCCCGCGCCGCCTCGGCACTCTGGGTCTCGCCGAGCCGGAGCTCAGCCGCCACATTGCCTGGGACATCGGCATCGCCGCGGTGACCCGCCATCTTGCCGAGCGCCTCGATGCGGCGGCGATCCTCCAGACCTATTCGCGCCTCGTCATCGACTGCAACCGGCGGCCGGGCGGCGAAGGCTCGATCGCCGTCCTCAGCGAGGCAACGCGCGTGCCCGGCAACGAGGCGCTCGCGCCCGCCGAAGCCGCGGCGCGCAAAGACGCCGTCTTCGTCCCCTACCACGCGGCCATCGCGCGTCTCCTCGATGCGCGCGCCGCGGCCAGGCGGCGCACGGTGCTCGTCGCGATGCACAGCTTCACCCCCATCTTCAAGGGTGCGGCGCGCGGCATGCATCTCGGCATTCTCTACAACCGCGATCCGCGCTTTGCCCGCATCCTCTTGGATCTGCTGAAATCCGAGCGCGATCTTGTCGTCGGCGACAACGCGCCCTACCGCGTCAGCGACGAGACCGACTACACCATCCCGGTGCATGGCGAGCGGCGCGGACTTCCCCATGTCGAGATCGAGCTCCGCCAGGACCTGATCGGCGCGGCGGCGGGGCAGCTGCAATGGGCGGAGCGCTTGGCCCGGCTGCTCGCGGCCGCCGATGCGCGGCTAATCAAGGAGGAGAAGCGATGAACGCCGCTCTGAGCCGCGAGGTCGAGATCGACCCTCGGCATGCCGCCCTCCTCTTCATCGATGTGCAGAACTACACGGCCCGTCCCGACGGCGGCGAGTACAAGGGGCTGGACGCGCGCGAGATGGAGGAGCGCTACGGCTATTTCTTTCGCGTGATGCGCGAGACGGCGGTCCCCAATATGCGGCGCCTCCAGGCCGCCTGCCGCCGCGGCGGCATCGAGGTCCTCTACACCGTCATCGAGAGCCTGACGCGCGACGGGCGCGACCGCAGCCTCGACTACAAGATCAGCGGCTTCAACGTGCCGCGCGGCTCGTGGGACGCGAAGGTGCTGGACGAGATCGCGCCCGGCGAGGACGAGATCGTGCTGCCGAAGACCTCCTCCTCGGTCTTCATCTCGACCAATATCGACTATGTCCTGCGCAATCTCGGCGTGCGCTCGCTCCTCCTCGCCGGCATCCTCACCGATCAATGCGTCGATTCGACAGTGCGGGATGCTTGCGATCTCGGCTATCTCGTCACTCTCGTCACCGACGCCTGCGCGACGCACAGCGCCGAACGGCACGAATGGTCGCTCCGCAACAACCGCGGCTATGCGCGGCAGCGGAAGACCGAAGAGGTGGTCGCGGAGATCGCCCGCCTGACCGGCAGCGGCGAAGGCGACTGAAACTTCCTCCTCCGCAGAGAGGCTCTCCCATGATCCAGAGGACGCTCGGCAAATCCGGCCTTCAGGTTTCGCTGGTCGGGCTCGGCTGCAACAATTTCGGCGGCCGCATCGACCTCGAAGCCTCGCGCAAGGTCGTCCATCGCGCCCTCGATCTCGGCATCACGCTCTTCGACACCGCCGATGCCTATGGCAATCGCGGCGGCTCGGAAGAGTGTCTCGGGCAGATCCTCGGCGACCGGCGGAAAGAAATCGTGCTCGCCAGCAAATTCGCCCTGCCGATGGACGACAGCGGCCGCCTCCAGGGCGCCTCTCGGCGCTATATCATGAGCGCCGTCGAGGCGAGCCTCAAGCGTCTCAAGACCGGTTGGCTCGACCTCTACCAGCTCCATCGGCCGGACCCGCTGACGCCGATCGAGGAGACGCTGCGCGCCCTCGACGACCTCGTCCGCCAGGGCAAGGTCCGCTATATCGGCTGCTCCAACCTGCCGGCGTGGCAGGTCGTCGAGGCGCAATGGACGGCCCGTCACCTCGGCCTCAACGCTTTCATCTCGTGCCAGGACGAATACAGCCTCCTCGTCCGCGGCATCGAACGCGAGCTGCTGCCGGCGATGACGGCCTATGGCCTCGGCCTCCTCCCCTATTTCCCTCTCGCGAGCGGACTCCTCACCGGCAAGTACAAGCGCAACGCGCCGATGCCGGAAGGCGCGCGCCTCACCTATACGCAGAGCCTCGCCGAGCGCTATGTGACCGATGCGAATTGGGCGGTGGTCGAGGCGCTCGAAGGATTTTGCCGGGCGCACGGCCGCACCCTCCTCGAACTCGCCTTCAGCTGGCTCGCGGCGCGGCCGCGCGTCGCCAGCGTCATCGCCGGCGCAACCCGCCCCGAGCAGCTCGACCAGAACGTCAAGGCGGTGGATTGGGCGCTGAGCGCGGCGGACATGGCCGAAATCGATCGGCTGACGCAACTGTGATGAGCATCGCCGCGTATCGTTTCCTAAGGTGAGTGGCTGTTTTTCCGGAACCGGGCAATGTCCGTCATCGACCGCTTTGCACAGAAGAACGAAGCCTTCCTCCTCCTTCTCGGCCGCGTGCTGATCGCCGCGCTGTTCCTGCCCAGCGGCTTCGAGAAGCTGAACAGGCTCGCCGGCTTCGCGGCGACGCTGGGCTCCCGCGGCGTTCCGGCGCCGCAGATCCTGGCGCCTCTCGGCGCCGCCGTCGAATTCCTCGCGCCGGCGGCGATCCTGCTCGGGCTCAAGACGCGTTACGCGGCGCTGATCCTCATCGCCTTCACCATCATCGCCACGCTCGTCTCCCATCGTTATTGGGAGTTCGCCGATGCGGCGATCCGGCAGGCCCAGTCGATCAATTTCTGGAAGAATGTCGCGATCGTCGGCGGGCTGGTCTTCGTCTTCGTGCGCGGATCGGGCCGAATCGCCGTCATTCGCGATGAATAAGGCCCGCCCCGCTGACGGCGGCTTGCGCGCCCTCGCCCCAAAGAGACAGGTGGCGCTCGCCTCCCATTAACCTCCCGCTCATGGGAGCGCGTCGATAATCGCTCCGCCCGTCGCGACGCGATTGGAGGGGCGGTGGCGCTGTCGCATTTGCACTGTGTGGTCGAGAGCATCCGTGGCGGCGACCGCGCCCGCCGGCTGCAGCGCATCCTCGAGCGGCAGCGGCGCCTGACGGTACGGATCGACGGCAGCGCCGAGCAGGTCGCGCCGATGATGCGGCGCATGCGGCAATGGCTCGATCGCCACCGGATCGAGCCGGCCTCCTTCGACTTCAGTCCCGCCGGCGCCGACCGGCTGGTCTTCAAGCTCCGCTTCCGCCATGAGGCGGAGGCGCGGGAGTTCCGCCGCGTCTTCCGCGCCGGCGAGGACCGGGGCATGCTCAAAGATGGCGGCGCAGGAAGTCCAGCACGGCGCCCCAGACCGCGCGGCGGTGGTCGCGCCGGAGATAGCCATGCCCGGCATTCTCGATGATCACCGTCTCGATGGTGCGGCCGCGCGCCCGCAAGGCGGCGACGAGCGCCATGGTCTCGCTCGGCGGCACGCGCGGGTCGCGGAGCCCATGGGTGGCGAGAAGCGGCGCGCGGATGCGGTCGACATGCGTCAGAGGCGAGGCGGCGTGGAGGAAATCGCGGTCCCGCTCGGGGTCGCCATATTCGGCCGCGCGGTGACGCCGCCGCCACGGCCCGGTATCGCGCAGCTCGGTGAGGAAATCGGCAAAACCGTAATGCTCGACCGCCGCCTTCCATAGCTCGGGATGGCTGGCGAGCGTCGCCAGCACCATGAAGCCGCCATAGCTCTGCCCCATGGCTGCGACGCGGGCGGCATCGATGTCGGGCTGCGCGCCGAACCAGAGCCGCGCCTGCCGCAGATCCTCGACGGCATCCGGACGGCGGGGGCCGTCATCGAGCGCGGCATAGCTTCGCCCGTAGCCGGTCGAGCCGCGCAGATTGGGCAGCATGACAGCATGCCCGGCCGCGACCAGCGCCTGGATGTCGGGGCGAAAGACCGGGCGCGTCTGGCTCTCGGGCCCCCCATGCACCCAGATGACGGCCTTGCGGCCGCCCGGCGGCGGCTTTCCGCCGGGCCCGGCGGTGAAGGTCGGAATCCGCCGGTCGTCGAAGCTCGAAAACTCGTCGAGCCGCCAGTCGACGAGGTCGAGCCCCGCCCCCGCATTGGCCGCGATCTCGGGCAAGAGATCGCGGGCGGTTGCCGTCGCGCGGTCGAAGAGCCAGAGGCTCCGCGGCCGCGTCGGGGCGGTGAGCGAGAAGGCGAGGCGGCGACTGTCGGGCGACCAGGCGAGGTCGGCGATGACGCCGCGCGGCAGGCTGGCGACGGGGCGCGCGTCGCCGCCGGCGGTCGAGACCAGAAGAAGCTCGGACCAGCCCGCCCGGTTGCGGGTGGCGGCGAGAAGGGTGCCGTCGGGGGCGAGGGCGAGCCCGTCGATATCGGCGCCCTCTGCCATGAAAACAGGGGCGAAGCCGTCCGTTGCGCGATCGTAGACGACGATGCCGAGATGCTCGCCCCCGAGCTCGGTCAGACCGTAGAAGCCGCTGCCGTCCTTGCGCCAGCGCAGCGCGGCATAGCGCGCTTTGCCATGCGCCCGCGGCAGCGGGCGCAGCGATCCGCTCGCCACCTCGAAGAGGCGCAGCTCATGGTCGAAATGGCTGCGGTCCTCGCGGAGCAGGATGGCGCTCCCATCCGGGCTCCAGCCGCAGACGGTCTGCATGCCCGTGAGCGCGGCGAGCCGTCTTTCGGTGCCTCCGGCGACGTCGCGGAGATGGAGATCGAAATCGACGCCGTTGCGCGCATTGGCGGTGTAGGCGATGCGGGCGCCGTCGGGAGCGAAGGCGCCCCAGCTATGGATCGCATCCGGACGCGCGGTGAGCTTCCGGGCCGCGCCCTCCGCGGGCAGCAGCCAGAGCTGCTGCCGCTCGTCGCCGCCGACATCCGTGCCGTAGGCGAGCGCGTCGCCCACGGGAGAGCGGGCGAGAAAAGCGACCGGCTCGTCGTGGAAAGTGAGCTGCCGCCGCGCGCCGCTACCGAGGTCGAGCGACCAGATCTGAGGCAGCCCACTGTCGTCGGCGAGATGAAAGAGACGGTTCCCATCCTGGGCGAAGGCGGGCGAGCCGGCGCTGCGCAGCGCGACGAGGCGGTCGACAAGCGATGCGTCCAAAAGAAACTCCCGGGCGTTGCCGTCAGGGCGGCGGCATTCGACGGAATATAGCGCGTATGCGCCGAGCGGCGCTTGGCGTGGGATTGCCGATCCGGCGACTCGATCAATTTTAGTGCCAAGGGAGCCGACGCCTTTGTCTTCATCGAAATCGGAAGCTGCGACGTGACTGCATCGCCCGACGCGCCGGCCGGTATAGTCCGGACCGTGGCCGCCACGCTGCGTCCCGCGCTGCGATCGTTCCTGCGGCGATTGCCGGGGCCGCTCTGGCCGAGTCGGCAAACCCGCCGATCGCGGTCGCTCGCGGAGATGGCAGCCCCCTCTTCGAGCGAGGGCGACAAAATTCTCGATCTCGAACGCGAGATCGACGCCTTGCGCCAGGCCGTCGATGCCCGCGACCAGTTCATCGCCACCGCCGGCCACGAGCTGCGCAACCCCATGTTGCCGATCGTCCTCGCCACCCAGCGCCTCATCGCCATGGCGGAGCGAAGCCAAGGCAACGCTGCCGCGCTGCTGCCTGATCTGCGGCGTCTGGAGCGTCTCGTCGACCTCTATGTCGGGCGCACGACCTTGCTGCTCGACATTTCGCGCATCACCGCCGGGCACCAGAAGCTGGAGCCGGAAAGCCTCGATCTCGCCGAGCTGCTGCGCGACATCGTTGCGAGTTACGCCGATGCGGCGCGGCGCGCCGGCTCGACGGTCGCTACCGACATTCCGGACACTGTCCCCGGGCGTTGGGATCGCCTCGCCCTGCGTCAGGTCATCGAGAATCTCGTCTCGAACGCCATCAAATACGGCGACGGCAAGCCCATCGCCGTGGCGCTGGAGCCGCGCGGAGAAACCGTTCGGATCGTCGTCAAGGACAACGGCATCGGCATCAAAGAGGAGGACCAGGCACGCATCTTCGACCGCTTCGAGCGGGCCGTATCCCGGCGCCGCCACGGCGGCTTTGGTATTGGCTTGTGGCTTGCCAATGAGCTTGTGACGGCGATGGCCGGCCGGATTACTATCGAGAGCGCGGCGGGCGATGGATCGAGCTTTACCGTCACGCTGCCGGTTCATCACGATAAAGACAGGGTGACGACATGACGGGAGATCCGGGGCAAGCTGGCGAGTCGCCGGTCGAACGCTTCTCAAGCAGCATTCCCGGACTGGACGAAATCCTCGACGGCGGCTTTCTGCGCGGCGGCATCTATATCGTCCAAGGCCCGCCCGGCGCCGGGAAGACGATCTTCGGCAATCAGACCGCCTTCGGCCATGTGGCCCGCGGCGGACGGGCGCTCTACGTCACCCTTCTGGCCGAACACCACGCCCGCATGATCTCGCATCTCGGCAATATGGGCTTCTACCGGCCGGAATTCATGCCGCGGTCGCTCTACTTCGTCGGCGGCTTCAACGTCCTCGAGACTGAAGGGCTGGCCGGTCTCATGACGCTGATCCGGCGCGAGGTGCAGGCGCGCGGGGCGTCGGTCCTGGTGCTGGATGGCCTCGTCGCGGTCGAGCACGGCGCCTCGAGCGAGCTCGAATACAAGAAGTTCATCCACGAGCTTCAGACGCTGGCCGGGTTCAGCGATTGTACTATGTTTCTTTTGACCAGCGCGCGCGGCTTGGCGGTGACCCCCGAGCATACCATGGTCGACGGCCTCATCGATCTCTCCGAAGAGCTCTACGGGGTGCGCGCCGTGCGCGAGCTCGTCGTTCGCAAGTTCCGCGGCAGCCGCTCCCTCGGCGGACGCCACCCGTTCCGCATCGACGGATCGGGCATCACCGTTTATCCGCGGACCGAGGCGCGCCTCGCCCGTCCGGTCATGCCCGATGACGGCAAGGCCGAGATCACGACGACCGGCATTCACGGCCTCGATGCCATGATGACCGGCGGCCTGCCGGTCGGCTCCGTCACCCTCGTCCTCGGCGCGTCGGGCAGCGGCAAGACCACGATCGGCCTCGAATTCATCGCCGAATCGAGCGCCGCCATGCCGGGCCTCTTCTTCGGCTTTTTCGAGACGCCGCAGCGCCTCCTCATCAAGGCGGCGCGGCTCGGCATTTCGCTCAACCGGCTCGTCGAGCAGGGGCACGTCGAAATCCTCCACGAGCCGCAGGTCGAGGAGATCCTCGAAGCGACCGCCGAGCGCCTCCTCGATGCCGTCCACCGCCGCAAGGTGAAGCGCCTCGTCATCGACGGCATGCGCGGCTTTGAGCGGCTCGCGGTGCGCCGGGACCGCATCGTCCCCTTCTTCACCGCCCTTTCTGGCGAGCTGCGCGCGCTCGGGGTGACGACGCTCGTCACCTTCGAGGAGCCGGAGCTCGTCGGCCCCGTGGTGCGTGTTCCGGTCACCGAAGTGTCCTCGCTCTGCGACAACATGCTGCTGCTGCGCTATGTCGAGCTGCGCTCGCGCCTCTACCGGCTCGTTTCCATTCTGAAGCTGCGCGACCGCGACTTCGACCCGACCTTGCGCGAGTTCAAGATCACCGGGAGGCGAGTCGAGGTCGCCCAATCCTTCGAAAGCGCGGAGGCGATCCTGAGCGGCTTTGCCCATGTCGTCGGAGCCGGCGGCACGCGGCCGGAAACGAAGCCGAAGAGGCCTCCCGGCGCCGGTGAGAAATGACGAAAAAACTCGTCCTGATCGCCGAAGACGAGTTCAGCGTCGCCGAGATCCTTGGCGCCGTGCTGGGCGACGCGGGCTACAGAGTCGAAACCGCGATCAACGGCCGGCAGGCGCTCGAGCACATGCGGGAAGTCCGGCCCGACGTCATTCTCGCCGACTTCATGATGCCGGTGATGGATGGCGCCGCGATGCTGAGGGCGCTGAAGAGCGATCACCGCCTTGCCGCGATCCCGGTCATCCTCATGAGCTCGCTCCCGGAGGCGACCGTCGCGGAGGAATGCGACGGCTATGCCGGGTTCCTGCGCAAGCCCTTCAAGCTCGCCGCCGTCCTCGACCTGGTCGCCCGCATCGCCGGCAGCGCCGGCGAGGCATGAGACGGGGCTTGATTTGGCGCCGCGGCGCCGGATAAATCCCTCCGCCGCGCAGCGAGGCTTCAGGGGAGCGGCGCCCGGACGCAGCCATGACGACCTTGCTTCCCGTTCCCGAGATCGCGCTCGGCGCCGACCGGATCGCCGGCATCGCCGCGGACGCGGCGCGCTTTGCCGGCCCCGCCGCCCGCATCTTGCTGGTGGCTGATCCGGGGCTCCGCGGCGGCGCCGCGGCGCGCGTCGCGGCGGCCCTCGAAGCGGGCCGGCACCGACCTATCCTGTTCGCGGGCCTTGCGAGCAATCCCGGCTCGGCCGAGATCGACGCCGCGGCGGCGCTGGCGCGAAGCGAGCGGGCACAGCTCGTCATCGGCCTCGGCGGCGGCTCGGCGCTCGACGTGGCGAAGCTCGCGGGCGCCATCGCCACGGCGGCCGAGAGCGTCGAGCATTACCAGTTCTGCCGGAATCCCCTCCCCGCCCGCGGCCTGCCGGTCATCGCCGTGCCGACAACAGCGGGGACCGGCTCGGAGACGACCACCACCGCCGTCTTCACCAATGCCGCGGGCAAAAAGGCCTGGGCTTGGGGCGCCGAGCTCCGCTCGACGCTGGCGATCCTCGATCCGACATTGAGCCTGAGCCTTCCGGCCGCGCTCACGGCGCAGACCGGGATAGACGCGCTGGTGCATGCGATCGAAGCGGCGACGAACCGCAACCGCAGCGCCGCCAACGACGTCTCTGCGCATGCCGCGATCCGCCTCATCCGCCGCCACCTGCCGGAGGCGGTGCGGCAGCCCGGCGATCTCGCCGCCCGCGAGGCGATGCTGCTCGCTTCCTGCCTCGCCGGCATCGCCATCAACAATGCCGGCACGGCGATCGGCCACAATGTCGCGCATGCGCTCGGCAGCCTCGTCCCCATCCATCACGGCCGCGCCGCCGGGCTCGGCCTGCGCGCCTCGCTCGCCTGGAACATCGCCGGCGCGCCCGAGGCTTGGGCCGGCGTCGCCGCCGCCTTCGGGCTCGGCGCGGCGGACGTGCTGCCGGAGGCCGTCGACGCCTTCATGCGCGAGGTCGGCGTCAAGATCGCGCTCGCCGACGAGTTCCCGGCGCTGACGCCGGAGCGCCTCGCCGCTGAGATGGCGCTCGAGGAGAATGCATCGATGCGGCGCGCCAATGCGCGGCCCGCCGAGGACGCCGACCTGCTGGCGATCGCGCGCGCCGTGCTCGCCGCGGCCTGAAGGGGGACGAGATGGCCATCGCCCGCATCGAGATTTCGCAGCACCAGCTTCCCCTCGACCCGCCCTTCCGGCCGAGCTGGTCCTCGAAGCCGCGCACCGCCTTCGATGCGACGATCGTCCGCGTCTATGACGAGGAAGGCCGCATGGGCGTCGGCTCCGGCGACTACATGATGGGTTTCGCCGGGCACGAGCATCTCTTCATCGGCGAGGATCCGCTGCGCCTCGAGCGCCACAGCCGCGTCATCGACCACATCTCGTTCCATTACGGCCGCGTCTGGCCGCTCGACCTTGCGCTCTGGGACCTCGCGGGCCAGGTCCTGGGCCAGCCCTGCTGGAAGCTGCTGGGCGGCCTCTCGAACCGCGTCGCCGCCTATGCCTCCTCCGGCACGCTGCGCGATGCCGGCGCGATGGCGGCGCTGGCGCAGCGCGTCCGCGAGCGCGGCTTCAAGGCGCTCAAGATCCGCTTCCGCCGCGGCGACATCGGCGCCGATCTGGCGGCGCTCGCCGCCGTCCGCAAGGCGGTCGGCGACGGGCTGGAGCTGATGGTCGATTGCAACCAGGGCTGGCGCTTTCCCTGGGACACGATGGCGCCCTGGACCGTGAAGGACGCGCTCGCCGTCGCGCGCGAGCTCGAAGCGCTCGGCGTCTATTGGATGGAGGAGCCGCTGCACCGGGCCGACCGCGCCGGAATGCGGGCCCTGCGGCAAGCGACGCGGCTCCGCATCGCCGGCGGCGAGCTCAATCGCGAGATGCACGAGTTCCGCGACCTCATCGCGGAAGGCTGTCTCGACGTGCTGCAGCCGGACGCCGCCTGCATCGGCGGCCTCACCGGCCTGCGCCGCGTCGCCGCGATGGCGGGCGCCGCCAACGTCATGCTGACGCCCCATACCTGGGGCAACGGCATCGGCCTCCTCGCCAACGCGCATCTGGCGGCGGGCGCCGCCGATGCCGCCTTCCTCGAATTCCCCTACGACCCGCCGGAATGGACCGTCGAGCGGCGCGATTTCATGCTGCAGGCGCCGGTCGAGATCGACCGAGACGGCAATCTCGTGCTCGGCGAGGCGCCCGGGCTCGGCCTCGCCCTCGACGAGGAGCGGCTGGCCGCGACCCGCGTCGACGGCACGACGATCCGCTCGAACAACTGAGACGCTCAGCCGCGCCGCGCTTCCTCCGCGAGATAGTCCATCGCCGCGGCGACGCCGCCCTTGCCATGCGGCACGCCCGCGAGTTCGAGCGCCATCTCGACCGCGGCCAGGGCGCCGAGCAGCATCGGCTCGTTGAGGTCGCCCATATGGCCGATGCGGAAGACGCGGCCGCCCAGGCGGTCGAGCCCGCCGCCCAGCGAGACGTTGAAGCGGTCGAGGGCGATCTGGCGGACGCGTTCGGCATCCTGCCCCTCGGGGACGAGCACCGCCGTGATCGAATCGGATTGGACGCGGGGATCGGCGGCGAAGATCTCGGGTCCGTCATTGGAGCGCCAGACGCGGACCGCCCGCCGCGTCGCCTCGGCGAGGCGGTGGTGGCGGGCGAAGACTTGGTCGAGCCCCTCCTCGGCGATCATGCGGAGCGCCTCCTGCAGCCCGTAGAAGAGATGGACCGGCGCCGTTCCCGGGAACTTCGTCTGGCGGTTGCCCTCGACAAGGCGCCGCCAATCCCAATAGACGCGCGGCAGCCGCGCGCTCGCGGCGGCGCGCAGCGCCTTCGCGCTGGCGCCGGTGAAGGCCATGCCGGGCGGCAGCATCAGCCCCTTCTGCGAGCCGCCGACGACGACATCGGCCTGCCACTCGTCCATGCGGAAATCGAAGGAGCCGAGCGAGGAGATGACATCGACCATGAAGAGCGCCGGATGGTGCGCGGCGTCGATCGCCCGGCGGATCTCGGCGCAACGATTGGCGACCCCGGTCGAGGTCTCGTTATGGACGAGGAGCACGGCCTTCAGCGTCCGCGCCTTGTCCTCCTTGAGGCGCGCCTCGACGGCGGCGGGGTCGATGCCGGCGCGCCAGTCGCTCGCCAGCGTCTCGACGACGACGCCGTACTCCTCGGCGAGCCTTCCCCAATTGAGCGAGAAATAGCCGCTCTCCAGCACCAGCACCTTGTCGCCCGGCGAGAAGAGGTTGACGATCGCCGCTTCCCAGGCGCCGTGGCCCGAGGCGGCGTAGACGAGGATGGCGGCCTCGGTCTTGAGAAGGGCGCGAAGCCCCTCATAGCATTCGGCAGCGATGGCGCGGAACTCGGCGCCCATGAAATCGAGAGCCGGGCGGTCCATGGCCCGCAGGACCCGGTCCGGGATGTTGGTCGGGCCCGGATTCTGGAAGAACTGACGCCCTCTCGTCGCCGCCATGCCGTTTCCTCCTGCTGCAATGCTTATTGCGCGCATCATCGCGCGAGGCCTTACCCTTCTACCGTCGCGCGACGGCGCATGGCTGCGCAAATTTCGAGGGACTGACCTGCGAGGCCGGGCGCGCCTAGGCCGCGGCGCTGGCGCTGCCGTCGGTCAGGAGGGCGTAGAGCGCGTCCTTGTTGTCGGTGCCGCGCAGCTTCTCGCAGATGGCGGCATTGCGGAAGAGCCGCGAGACGCGGGCCAGCGCCTTCAGATGGTCAGCGCCGGCGCTTTCCGGGGCGAGCAGCAGGAAGACGAGATCGACCGGCCGGTCGTCGATGGCGGCGAAGTCGATCGGCCGCTCCAGCCGCGCGAAGACGCCGTAGAGGCGCGTCAGCTCGGCGACGCGGCCATGGGGAATGGCGACCCCCATGCCGATGCCGGTCGAGCCCAGCCGCTCGCGTTCGAGCAGCACCTCGAAGACCCGCCTTTCATGCAGGCCGGCGAGGCTGGCGGCGCGGCGCGCCAGCTCTTGCAGCACCTGTTTCTTGCCGGGGGCGCGCAGGCTGGCGATCACGCCGTCGGGCGTGAGGAGGTCGGCGATATCCATCGGAACTCTGGTCTAGGATTTCGGTCTGGTGGAAGGGGACGCGCGCAGATCGGGATCGACCCAGCCGATATGGCCGTCGCTCCGGCGGTAAACGACGTTGAGGCCGCCATGCGCCCGGTTGCGAAAAACAAAGCTGGGCTGGTCGGCGAGATCCATGCGCATCACCGCCTCGCTGACGGTGAGGGCCGGTATTTCGCATTCCATCTCGGCGATGATGACGGGCTGGTCGCCGGCCGGCGCCTCCTCCGCATCCGCCTCCTCGCTCTCGGCGAGGACGTAGCTGCGGGCCGGCACGGATTCGGCGGCGTCGCCGTCGCGCGGCCGCTGATGATGATCGCGCAGGCGCCGCTTGTAGCGGCGGATGCGCTTGGCGATCCGCTCCGCCGCGCTGTCGAAGGCGGCGTAGGCGTCGCCCGCCGCCGCCTGGCCCTGGACGAGAAGGTAGCGGTTGAGATGCACCGAGATGTCGGCGCGCAGCAGATGCGCCTCGCGCGAGAAGACGACATGGGATTCGATCGCCTTGCCAAAGTATTTGCCGATGATGGCCTCGAGCGCGTCGGCGACATGTTGGCGCAACGCGTCGCCGACATCGATCTGCTTACCGGAAACGGAAAGCTGCATTGACGTTTGTTTGCCTCGGCAGAGCGCATGCCAGGATTTAGAGCCGGCGCGCCCGCCGTCAAGGCCGGACCGTAAGAGCGTCATCCCGGCGAGTCAAGCTCGCCTCATCCTTCAATTGATCTGCCGCGACCGCGCGTGACCATGCCGCCGCGGCCGCCCGACACGCCGCCCGCGGGCGGTTCGAGGCGCACTATCGCCGCCTTTGGGAGGCGATGCCGACGCCCCCCAATCGGCCAGGACCGTCAGCCCTAGCCTGGCGCAAGGCCATCAAGGGGCTGCGGCGCGCCACCCTCATCGCCTTCGGGAACGTGGAAGAGGAGTGACGGAGCAGCGGACAGCCGGCGGCGCGCCGCGGAGCCAGCCTGACCCGGGCGGCTCCTCCCGCCGGGGAGGGCCGCCGGGTCCCGTCCCGCCGATCAGCTCGCCGTCTTCTTCGCCGGCTTCTTCTTCATGGATTTGTGGGCCGCCGCCGGCTTCGTCATCTTGTCGCCCTTGGCGAGGCAATCCTTCATCTGCTGCGAATCCCAGGCATAGTCGTAGCAGCTCGCCTTGTGCGCCGATTTGTGGTGCGCCGGCGCCGCCTTGGTGGCGGGCGCCGCGGTTCCGGCGGCCGCCGCCGGCAGCGCGGTGAGGCCGCCGGCGATCACCACCGCCGCGGCAAGGCATGTCAGCATCTTCGTCATGGTGGGCACCCTTCCCTCTCAATTGGGTTGCCTCCGCCGCGCGGTGCGCCGCACGCGCCGGCAGAGCGGAGCATGGCCATCGCCCCGCTGCTGCTTACCGGTTCCGACCGCGCCGATGCAAGCCTCATCTCGCCAAAAAAGATAAGCCTGACCGTCGGCTTGGCAATTTTTTGTGCCGAGAAGCGGCCGCCGAACGAATTGACCGCCGCATAGCTTTGGGCCACCGTCGCGGCATCAAAAAAGAGGGAGAGCACGGCATGAGCGACACACTGACCGAGGCGGAGCTCGAGGCGCTGCGGGCGTGGGATACGCCCACCATCTGCAACGCCCTCGAGCTGGTGGCGCCGGAGCGGCGCGCGCTCGGCTTCAACCGGCGGCCGCTCTACGCGCCCTTCCCCGAGCTGAAGCCGGTGGTGGGCTATGCGCGCACCGCGATGATCCGCGCGCGCGAACCCTATGGCCGCGCCAAGGAGGAGGCGCGGCGCCACCGCATCGCCTATTACGAATACATCGCGGCGCCGCCGCGCCCGACCATCACCGTCATCCAGGATGTCGACGGCCCCGATCTCGGCTTCGGCGCCTTCTGGGGCGAGGTGCAGACGCATCTCCACCAGGCGCTGGGCGCGGTCGGCGTCGTCACCGATGGCTGCGTGCGCGATCTCGACGCCATGGCGAAGGGCTTCTTCGTCCTCGCCGGCTCGGTCATGCCCTCGCACGCGCATGTCGAGCTCGTCGATTTCGGCGGCACGGTCAGCGTCCACGGCATGGTGGTGCGCCACGACGACCTCGTCCATGCCGACCGCCACGGCGCCGTCGTCATTCCGCACGCCGTCGCGCGCCAGGTGCCGGAGGCGGCGGCGCTGCTGGCGCGGCGCGAGAAGGTGCTGCTCGACGCGGCAAAGCGCCCGGGCTTCTCGGTCGCCGATCTCCGCCGCGCGCTTGCCGAGGCCGACGAGATTCACTGAGGCGGGCGGCCGAGGCGCGCCGCCACCTCCGGCGGGATCGGCTCGGCGCGCATGCCCTTCGGCCGCGCCGGATCGGCGACCGCCCAGACACGCAGCTCGCGGCCGTCGAGAAGCCGCGTCTCGTCGCGGAAGACGGCGTGGCGGAGCTCGACCGTCTTCTCCCCGACGGCGGCGATCCGGCTCTCGATGCGGAGGAGATCCTGCGGCCGCGCCGGCGCATCGAAGCGGGCGCCCGCTTCGAGGAGCGGCAGGCCGAGCGTGCCGTAGCGGCGCTGGAGCTCGAGGATCGGCAGCCCCGCCGCCGCGAAGAGAGCGAAGGTCGCGACATCGAACCATCGGAAGAAGACGGGGTAGTAGACGATCCCCGCCGGGTCGCAATCGCCCCAGCCGACACGCAGCTCCGTGGTGACGACGCGATCCATCTTCATCCTTTCCGCGCGATATGCCACCATTCCCGCCCGTTCGAGAGGAGCCGCGCGATGGACCTCCGCTTCACCCCAGAGGAAATCGCCTTCCGCGAGGAGGTGCGGCGGTTCTTCCGCGAGGCGCTGCCCGAGAGCATCCGGCGCAAGATGGTGGACGGCCGCCATCTGGACAAGGCCGATATCGTCGCCTGGCAGCGCATCCTCAACGCCAGGGGCTGGGCCGTGCCCGACTGGCCGGTCGAATGGGGCGGCACGGGATGGACGCCGGTCCAGCGCTACATCTTCCAGGAGGAGATGCAGCAGGCGCCGGCGCCGCAGCCCCTGGGCTTCGGCGTCAACATGGTGGGGCCGGTCATCATCGCCTTCGGCAGCGAGGCGCAGAAGCGCCATTACCTGCCGCGCATCCGCAACATTGACGATTGGTGGTGCCAGGGCTTCTCCGAGCCCGGCTCCGGCTCCGACCTCGCCTCGCTGAAGACGCGGGCCGAGCGCGTCGGCGATCATTACCTCGTCAACGGTCAGAAGACCTGGACGACGCTGGCGCAGCATGCCGACATGATCTTCTGCCTCGTGCGCACCAACCCGCGTGTGAAGAAGCAGGAGGGCATCTCCTTCCTCCTCATCGACATGAAGAGCCCCGGCATCACCGTGCGGCCGATCGTCACGATGGATGGCGGCGCCGAGGTCAACGAGGTCTTCTTCGACGACGTCGAGGTGCCGGCCGAGAACCTCGTCGGCGAGGAGGGGAAGGGCTGGGACTATGCCAAGTTCCTGCTCGGCCACGAGCGCACCGGCATCGCCCGCGTCGGCGTCTCGAAGCAGCGCATCCGCCGCTTGAAGGAGCTGGCGGCGCTGGAGCCGGCGGGGGGCGGGCGGCGGATGATCGATGATCGGCGCTTCCGCGAGAAGATCGCCGCCATCGAGGTCGAGCTGAAGGCGCTCGAAATGACGCAGCTCCGCGTCGTCTCGGCCGAGCGGCAGGGGCGCAGCAAGAAGCCCGACCCCGCCTCCTCGATCCTGAAGCTGAAGGGCTCGGAGATTCAGCAGGCCGTCTCCGAGCTCTTGATGGAGGTGGTCGGCCCCTACGCCATGCCCTACCAGCCCGACGAAGAGGGCTGGAACGAGCCGCCGATCGGCGCCGATTATGCGGGGCCGCTGGCGCCGACCTACTTCAACTGGCGCAAGATTTCGATCTATGGCGGCTCCAACGAGATCCAGCGCAACATCGTCGCCAAGGCGATCCTGGGGCTGTGATGGCGAGAGACGCCGTTCGCCTCCGAATTGAGAACCCTCTCCCGCTTGCGACCGCACGCGAGAGAGGGAGAACCCGGCGTTAGGATCGCCCATGGATTTCGACCTCACCGAGGAGCAGCGCCTGCTGCGCGACGCCGTCGAGCGGCTCGTCGCCGAGGAATACGATTTCGACAAGCGCAAGGCCTATGCGCAGGAGCCTGCCGGGTTCAGCCCGGCGCGCTGGGCGCAATATGCGGAGCTCGGCCTCTTGGGCCTGCCCTTCCCCGAGGCGCTGGGCGGCGTCGGCGGCACGCCGGTCGAGACGATGCTCGTCATGGAGGCGTTCGGCCGCGGCCTCGTCCTCGAACCCTACCTCGCGACCGTCGTGCTGGGCGGTGGCCTGTTGCTCCTCGGCGGCAGCGCGGCGCAGCAGCAGGAGATGGTCCCGGAGATCGCGCGCGGCCGCTTGCGCCTCGCCTTCGCCTTTGGCGAGCGCCAGGCGCGCTACGACCTCGCCGATGTCGCGACGACCGCGACGGCGGCAGCGGGCGGCGGCTTCGTGCTGAGCGGCGCCAAGGGCGTCGTCCTCCATGGCGACAGCGCCGACCGCCTCATCGTCACGGCGCGGACGGCGGGCGGCCCGCGCGAGCGCGAGGGGATCAGCCTCTTTCTCGTCGATGCGCAGGCCGCGGGCGTCACGGTGCGGGGCTATCCGACCGTCGACGGGCTCCGCGCGGCGGAAATCGCCTTCCGCGAGGTGCGGCTCGGCCCGGAGGCGCTGCTCGGCCCGCGCGACCATGGGCTCGATCTTGCCGAGCGCGCGATCGATCTCGGCATCGCCGCAGTCGCCGCCGAGGCGGTGGGCGCGATGAGCGCGCTCCACGAGCTGACGATCGATTATCTAAAGACGCGCAAGCAGTTCGGCGTCGCGATCGGCTCCTTCCAGGCGCTTCAGCACCGCGCCGTCGACATGTTCGTGGCCTTGGAGCAGGCGCGCAGCATGAGCTATCTCGCGACGATGATGGCCGAGGCCGAGGACGCGCTCCAGCGCCGGCGCATGCTCTCGGCGGCCAAGGTCCAGATCGGCCGCTCCGCGCGCTTCCTCGGGCAGCAGGCGATCCAGCTCCATGGCGGCGTCGGCATGACGATGGAGTACAAGGCCGGGCACTACTTCAAGCGCCTCGCCATGATCGACACGCTCTTCGGCGACGCCGACCATCATCTGGCGCTGGTCGCCGAGAGCGGCGGGCTCATCGATGCGGCCTGAGGCGCCGGGGCGCACGGCGACAGCCCTCACCCCTCACCTAGGCCTCTCCCCTCTCCCGGCGGGAGAGGGGAGAGGAAAAATGGTGAAGCCGCCAATCCCTCGCCCGTCTCCCGGCACGGGAGAGTGGGAGAGGGAGGGAACCCACGAAGTGGGGAGGGTGAGGGGTGAGGGCTCGCGCCTCCCGCTTAGAAGGCAATCCGGGAGACCATGACCGAGCAGAACCACGTCACCGTCATCGGCGCCGGCATCGTCGGCGTCTGCTGCGCCCTCTATCTGCAGCGCGCCGGCTTTCGCGTGACGATCCTCGACGAGCGGCCGCCCGCCGAAGGCTGCTCCTTCGGCAATGCCGGGATTCTGAGCCCCAGCGCCTGCGTGCCGATCGCCGAGCCCGGCATGCTGTGGAAGGTGCCGCGCTATCTCGCCGATCCCCTGGGGCCGCTCGCCATCCGTCCCGGCTATTTCCTCCAGGCGCTGCCCTGGTTCCTGCGCTTCCTTCGCGAAGGGCGGCCGGCGCGCATCCGGCGGAACTCGCGCGCCATGGCGGCGCTCTATGCGGGCTGCTTCGATGCCTATGCGCCCTTGCTGAAGGAGGCGGGGGCCGAGGATCTGATCCGCCGCTCGGGCGCGCTCCTCGTCTCGAAGGAGAAGGGCAAGGGCGAAGTCGGCGGCGAACTCGCCAACGCCTTGCGCGCGGCCGCCGGCATCAAGGCCGAGCCGCTCGGCCGCGACGAGCTGCGCCAGCTCGACCCGGCGCTGTCGCCCGAGTTCAAGGGCGGCATCCTCTTTCCCGATATCGGCCATTCGGTCAATTCCTTCCGCCTCGCGCGCACTCTCGCCGAGCGGGTCGTGCGGAACGGCGGCACGATCCTTCGCCGCCGCGTCACGGGCTTCGCCTTCGGCGCGAACGGGCCCAGCGCGCTGCGCACGGCCGAAGGCGAGGTGCCGATCGGCGCCCTCGTCATCGCCGCCGGCGCCTGGTCGCGCGGCCTCGCGGCGCAGCTCGGCACCGAGCTCCCGCTCGAAGCCGAGCGCGGCTATCACGTGATGCTGCCGGATCCGGGCGTCGCGCCGCGGCTTCCGGTCTCCTATTCCGGGCGCGGCTTCTACGCGACGCCGATGGAGAATGGGCTGCGCTTCGCCGGCACGGCGGAGTTCGCCGGCATCGACGCGCCGCCGGACGACCGACGCGCCAAGGCGCTGCTCCGCCTCGGCAAGGACATGTATCCGGCGCTCAACACGGCGGGCGTGACCGAATGGATGGGCTGCCGCCCGTCCTTTCCCGACAGCCTGCCGGTGATCGACCGCTCGCCGCATTTCCCGGCCGTGCATTTCGCCTTCGGCCATTCGCATTGGGGGCTGATGGGCGCCGCCGTCACCGGCAAGCTCATCGCCGAGCTGGTCGCCGGAAAGCCGAGCTCGATCGATCTCGCCCCCTATCGCGCGACGCGCTTTTGACGGGCCCGTTGCCGGTCAGAGCATCTCCTCGAAGCGGCAATTGACGAGGAGCTCGGCGATGGCGGCGTTGTTGGGCAGGGCGAGCACGGTGGCGACGAGCTCTGCCAGATCCTCGGGCTGAGTCATGGACTCGCGCGGGAAGTCCGTCACCCACTGCGTCATGTCGGTGGCGACGAAGCCGGGGCAGAGCGCGGTCGCCCGCACGCCATCCGCCCAGCCGGCCCGGCGCGCCGCATGGGTCAGCGCCATCACCGCGAATTTGCTCATGGCGTAGCCGGCCTTGTCGTTCTTGACGCGCTTGCCGGAAAGCGAGGCGATGTTGACGATGCGGCCGCTGCCGGCGCGGCGCAGATGCGGCAAGGCGAGGCGAATGAGGCGGAGCGGCCCCTTGACGTTGATTTCCCACATCGCGTCATAGGCGCTCTCGTCCTCATCCTCGATCGCGACGTCGAGCGCGATCGCCGCATTGTTGACGAGCCCGTCGATGCGACCCCAGCGCTCGGCGGTGCCGCGCACCCAGGCTTCGCCGCTCGCCAGGTCGCGCGCGTCGAAGGCGGCGCGGAAGAGGCGTTCGCTCCCGAGATCGCGCGTCGCCGCTTCGAGCTTCGCCGGATCGCGCGCGCCGAGGCTCAGCGTGTAGCCCTTGGCGTGGAGGGCGCGCGCGACGGCAAGGCCGATGCCGCGATTGGCGCCAGAGACCATGATGACGCGGCCTTGGGGCGAGAGCATGTTTGCGGGTCCTTTCCGGCTGGAGCGAGCGGGCGGCGAGAGCCCTCACCCATCACCTACGCCTCTCCCCTCTCGCTTTGGGAGAGTGGAAGAGGGAGGGGACCCGCGCAGCGGGGAAAGTGAGGGATGAGGGTCCTCGCCGCCGCACGGTGCCGCACGCTCACACTTTGTGCAAATGACAGGCGACGCCGCGGCCGTCGCCGAGCGGCGTCCATTCGGGATAGGCCTTGCGGCAGATCTCCATCGCATGCGGGCAGCGCGTGTGGAAGTGGCAGCCCGCGGGCGGGTTCACCGCCGAAGGGACCTCGCCCTCGATGCGCAGCATCGCCACCTTGCGCGTCGGGTCGGGCACGGGCGAGGCGTCGCGCAGCATCTTCGTATAGGGGTGGAGCGGCTCCTTGAAGATCGCCGGGATGGGTCCGGTCTCGACGATGCGCCCCAGATACATGACCGCCATGCTCTGGCAGAAATAGCGGACGACGCCGAGATCGTGCGAGATGAAGATGAAGGACAGGCGGCGCCGCTCCTGCAGGCCCTGGAGCAGCAGCAGAATCTGCGACTGGATCGAGACGTCGAGCGCCGAGACCGGCTCGTCGGCGACGATGAGCTCGGGCTCCAGGGTGAGCGCGCGGGCGATGCCGATGCGCTGGCGCTGCCCGCCCGAGAATTCGTGGGGATAGCGCGTCATCGCGTTCTTCGGCAGCCCGACCTCGGCGAGGAGCAGCTCGGCGCGCGCGACGCGCTCGCCCGGCGCGCCGACGCCATGCACGCGCATCGGCTCGGTGAGCGCCTTGCCGATCATGCGCCGCGGATTGAGCGAGGCGTACGGATCCTGAAAGACGATCTGCATCTTGCGCCGGAGCGCGCGCAGCCGCTCCTTGCCGGCCGCCAGCACGTCCTCTCCCTTGAAGGCGACGCGCCCCTCATCGGGCTCGATAAGACGGAGCACGGCGCGCCCCGCCGTCGATTTGCCGCAGCCCGACTCGCCGACAAGGCCGAAGGATTGCCCCGCCCCGACGGTGAAGGAGATGCCGTCGAGGGCGCGGACGGTGACGGTGGTGGCGCGCGGGAAGCCGCGCTTCACCTCGAAGAACTTGCGCAGCCCCGCGACCTCCAGCATCGGCTCAGGCATGGCGGGGCGCCGCCGTGGCGGGGGCGCGGACGCGACAGCGCACGCGGTGATCGGCCGCCGCCGGGAGCGGCGCCAGCGCCGGATCGGTCGCCTCGCATTCCGCCTCGCGAAGGGCGCAGCGCGGCGCGAAGCGGCAGCCCGGCGGCATCGCCGAGAGCGGCGGCACCTGGCCCGGAATGGCGGCAAGCCCCGCCGAATCCTCGTCGACCCGCGGGATCGTGCGCAACAGCGCCTCGGTATAGGGATGGGTCGGGCGCGCGAAGAGCTCGTCCACCGCCGCCGTCTCGACGATGGCGCCCGCATACATGACGGCGACGCGGTCGGCGATCGAGGCGACGACGCCGAGATTGTGGGTGATGAAGATCATCGCCATGCCATAGGCGGATTTGAGCTCGGCGAGGAGCGCCAACACCTGCGCCTGGATGGTGACGTCGAGCGCCGTCGTCGGCTCGTCGGCGAGGAGCAGCTTCGGCCGGCAGGCGAGCGCCATGGCGATCATGACGCGCTGGCGCATGCCGCCCGAGAATTGGTGCGGGTAGTCGTCGAAGCGCTGCGCCGCCGCCGGAATCTTGACTTGGTCGAGAAGCTCGAGCGCCGCCCGCCGCGCCGCCTGGCCTTCCATGCCGCGGTGGTAACGCAGGCTCTCGGCGACCTGGAAGCCGACCGTCAGTACCGGGTTGAGCGAGGTCATCGGCTCCTGGAAGATCATCGAGATCTCATTGCCGCGGAGCTTCCGCATCGCCTCCTCGGAGAGGCCGACGAGATCGCGCCCGGCGAAGCGGATGCGCCCCGCCGCGATGCGGCTGTTGGCAGGCGGCAGCAGCCCCATGATCGAGAGCGCCGTCACGCTCTTGCCGCAGCCCGATTCGCCGACGAGCGCCAGCGTCTCATTGCGCGCCAGGGCGAAACTGACGCCGCGCAGCGCCGCATGCCAGGCGCCGCCGGTGCGGAACTCGGTGACGAGCCCGTCGAGCTCGAGGAGCGGCGCTTCCGTGGCGGCGCTCATTTCCGGTCCGCTCCGCGGGTCCCCTCATCGCGAGCGCGGCGAAGCGATCCAGCCCTCCGCCTGTGGATTGCTTCGGCGGCTGCGCCTCGCCATGACGAGGCCCAGCAATCACGCCATCGCCGGGTCATTCGCATTCACTCGCCGCCGCGCAGCTTGGGGTCGATCGCGTCGCGCAGCCCGTCGCCCAGCATGTTGAGCGAGAAGACGACGAGCAGGATGGCGAGGCTTGGGAAGATCGAGAGCCAGGCGCTGTCGAGGATGTTCTCGAAGCCTTCGCGGATCATGCCGCCCCAGGTGGCGACGGGCGGGCGGACGCCGAGGCCGATGAAGGAGAGCGAGGCCTCGGTGCGGATCGCCGTCGCCAGCCACAGCGAGCCCATGACGAGAATCTCGGCCATGATGTTGGGCAGGATATGCACCGCCATGATGCGCAGGTCGGAATAGCCCAAAGCCCGGCAGGCCTCGATATAGTCGCGCTCCTTGACGGCGATGGTGGGCGCCCGCGCGATGCGCGCGAAGGGCGCGATCGCGGTGAGCGCGATGGCGATGATGAGGTTGCCCATGCTGGGGCCCAGCATCGCCACCACCATGAGCCCCATGATGAGGGAGGGGAAGGAGAGGAGCACGTCCATCGCCTGCATGACGACGAGGTCGAACTTGCCGCCGACATAGCCCGAGACGATGCCGATGGTGCCGCCGATGAGCATCGCCGAGAGGATCGAGACCGAGCCGATGACGAGCGACAGCCGCGCCCCCCAGAGCAGGCGCGAGAGCGTGTCGCGGCCATAGGAATCGGTGCCGAACCAATGCGCGGCGGAGGGGCCCTCGAGACGCGAGATGATGTCCTGGTCGAGCGGATCGTAGGGGGCGATGAGCGGCGCCAGCAGCGCCAGCGCGACGATGACGAGGAAGACGACGAGCCCGACCCAGGAGGTGGCATTGGCGTTGAAGGCGCGGCGGAGCTGAAGCAGCCAATGCGCGGCGGCAGGGCGCTCCACAGGGACCGCTGCGATGCTCTCAGTCATCGCGCTCTCTTTTCCTCTCGCCGCCATCGCTCATTGCCGCTTGATCCGCGGATCGATGAAGCCGTAGGTGAGATCGGTCAGCAGGTTCACCAGCACGATGGCGAAGGCGTAGACGACCATCATTCCTTGCAGCACCGTGTAGTCGCGCTGGTCGAGGGCCGAGACGATGAGCTTGCCGAGGCCCGACCGGTTGAAGACGATCTCGGTCAGGACGGAATTGCCGATGAGGATGCCGAGGTAGAGGCCGACGACGGTCACGACCGGAATGAGAGCGTTCCGCAGCGCGTGGCGCCACAAGATGACTCGGCTCGGCACGCCCTTGGCGCGCGCCGTGCGGATGTAGTCCTCGCCCAGCACCTCCAGCATCGAGGAGCGCGTGACGCGCGTCACATAGGCCGCCATGATGATGCCGAGATTGACGGTCGGCAGGGTGATGGCGCGGAGGCGCTCCCAGGGGCCGCTGCCGCCGGCGCCGATCACCGGGAACCAGCGCAGCTCGATGGCGAAGGCGAGCAGCAGCATGATTGCCGAGACGAAGGCCGGGAAGGAGAGGCCAAGCAGCGAGCCCAACCGCGCGATATAGTCGAAGGCGGCGTTGCGGTGCAGCGCCGACCAGGTGCCGAGCGGCACGCCGATGAGAGCGCCGAGCACGATGGCGCTCACCGTCAGGTCGATCGAATAGGGAAGAACCTTCCCGACCTCCTCGAGGACGGGCTTGCCGGTGACGAGCGAGTCGCCCCAGCGGCCGCGCACGGCATTGGCAAGGAAATCGGCATATTGCTCGGCGATCGGCTTGTCGGTGCCGAGGCGATGGCGCATCGCCACCAGCGCCTCCTGCGTCGCCTGGTCGCCGAGGATCGTCTGCGCCGGATCGCCCGGCAGCACGCGCGCCAGCACGAAGACGATCGTGAGCACCGCCCACAGGGTCGGCACCGCGAGAAGCAGCCGCTTGACGATGTAGCCGATCATCGTTCCGTCATTCTACCCCGCTGGGTCGCCCCTCTCCCCTCGGGGAGAGGGAGATTCCCGGAGGGGAGAGGAGTGCGACAAGCGTTCCCGGCCCGCATCACTCCGTGAAATGCGTCGTCTCGTCGATCGGCGGGCCGAGGCTGAGCGAGCCTTCGAGCTTGAAGCCGTAATCGAGCGTCGAGCGCCGCGCCCAGATCTGCGGCTGCTCGTAGAT
>JAJPHB010000056.1 GCA_021325525.1 Alphaproteobacteria bacterium | reverse complement strand
GCCCGGCGACGACGCGCTCGGCGAGGCGCCATGACGCGATCGCGAGGACGACCAGGACCAATTGCAGGCTCGCCGCGGCCGCCGCGGGGAAATAGAGCCGCAAATCGTAATCGGCGAACCAGCGGGCGGCGAGCACCGGCAGCGTCGGCGGGTCGCTGGGGCCCAGCACCAGCCCGACCTCGACGACCGAGAGCGAGAAGGCGAGCACCGCATAGACCGGCAGGCGGATCTGCGGATAGACCTGCGGCAAGACAATCTTGAGCCAGGCGACGGGGCGGCTGTAGCCCATCGACCGCGCCGCGGCGAGAGAGGGAGCGACCGGCACCTGGCCGGCGGCGCCGGCGATCATCAGCACGAGATAGGGGACCTCCTTGAGGAGGAGGCCGGCGATGAAGGCGAGGCCGAGCGGGTCCTCTATGGTGACGAGGGCCGGCGGCTCGTGCCAGCCGGTGAGCCAGGGCGAAAGCAGACGCACGATCCAGCCGCTCGGCGCCAGGAGGAAGGCGAAGCCGATCGCGGCCGCGGCATGGGGCGCCGCGAGAAGCGGCGTCAGGAGCTGCTCCAGGCGATGGAAGCGCGGCCGGCCTTGCGCCAGCGCTGAGATGCCGATGGCGAGGCCGAGCGACAGCAGCGTCGCACCGATTCCGACCGCAAGCGTGAGGCGCAGCGCCGTCGCGAAGCCGGGATAGGCGAAGAGCATCGCCCAGGGCCGGAGCGAGAGATGCATGCCGCCGATCGCCGGAAACCAGCCGAAGGCGGGCAGCAGCGTGCCGCCGAGGCCGGCCGCGATCGGCACGAGGAAGAGGGCGATGGTGACGAGCGGCGCGAGAGCGAGGATCGGCGGGCGCGCCCTCACCTCACCTCTCCGCTCCCGTCTCAATGCACATAGCGCCGCTCCCACTCGGCGATGATCCGCGTCATCCAGGAAGGGTGCGGCTCGAGCAGCGCGGGGCCGAGCTCTTCCGGCTCCGGCATCGCCGGACTCTGCGGCAGCGCGGCGAAGAGCCGCCGGTCGGCCGGGGTCAGTTTCCGGAGATCGAGGACGGTGATGTTGCCCATGCCGCGCACATCCTCGGCGCGGGCCTGCGTCGCCGGCTCCAGCAGGAAGTTGGCGACCACCATCGCCCCTTCCTTGTGCGCCGCGTTGTAGGGAATGGCGACGAAGCTCGTATTGCCGATGGTGCCGCGCTCCATCGTGTAGACGCGCGCCGTCGCCGGCAGCAGCCCGCTCGCGATCGAGACGGCGGCCTCGGCCGGGTTGAAGGAGATCATGAGGTCGATCTCGCCATCATCGAGGAGCTGGCGCTCCGCCGGACCCGAGGCCGGGAACTCGTTGCCCGCGCGCCAGAGCAGCGGCTTCAGCTTGTCGTACCACGCCCAGAGCGGCGCCGTCACGCTGGTGAAATCGGCGTCGGTCGCGGGCTTCTGCAAGAGGGAGGGATCGGGCGCGAGCTCGTAGAGCGCCTCTTTGAGGAAGGTGGCGCCGAGGAAGTTGCGGACGGTGGGGTGGGTGAGCTTCCCCGGATGGCGCCTTGCCCAGTCGAGCATCGCCGGGATCGAGCGCGGCACGTCCTTGGTGCGGGCGCTGTCATAGACATAGACGATCTGCGCCATCCGCCAGGGCGATTCATAGCCTTCGACCGGCACGGTGAAATCGACGAGGGTCGAGGGCTTGCGGACGGTGTCGACGAGGGCGAAATTCGGCAGCGCCGCGGCGAAGGGGCCGTAGAGCAGATGCTGCTCCTTCATCGCGAGGAAATTGGGGCCGTTGATCCAGATGAGATCGACCGAGCCGCCGCTGTCGCGGCCGGCGGCCTTCTCGGCGACGACCCGCGTCACCGCCTCCGCCGTGTCCTTCAGCTTCACATGGTCGAGGGTGACGCCGTAGCGCGCCTTCACCTCTTCGCCGACCCAGGCGATGAAGGCGTTGGTGTGCTCATCGCCCGCCCAGGCGTTCCAATAGACGGTCTGGCCGCGCGCCGCGCCGACGATCTCCGGCCAGGGCCGCGTCTCCGCGGCCCCCGCGGCAGCGGCGAGGGCGACGAGGCAGAGGCAGGCGGCGGCGATGCGGCACAGGACCGCCGGCACGGCAGGCGCGGAGCGGTGAGCGCGGATCATGCCGGGCGCAGGCGCAGCTTCGCCTGCCGCTTGGCCGCCGGATGGCGCAGCGCCGCTGCGAGGGCGACGGCCAGCCCGCAAGCGAGGACGATCGAGGCCGGGCGCAGCATGGTGACATCGGCGGAGAGGATGAGCATCGGGTCGACGCCGAGGGCGAGGCGGAAATAGGCCGCCTCGCCGAGCGCGGTGAGCGCCGCGGCCGCCGGCGCCAGCAGCGCCACCGCCCAAAGCGGGACGCGGCGGTCGCGGCGGCGCCACAGGACCGCCCGGTATCCCATCAGCCAGACGAAGAAGCCGGCGATGAAGGTCGGCTCATAGACGTCGAGCTTCGCTTGCAGGAAATAGTGGATGATGCCGAGGACGCCGATGAAATAGACGGTCCGGTGCAGGCGCTGCCAGCGGCGGCCGCCGAGGCGGCGCACCATGCCGTCGGTCGAGGTCAGGGCGAGGGCGGCGACGCCGAGAAGGGCGACGAAGCCGATCGTCAGATAGAAGCGGAGCGCGATCTCGCTGGCCACCGTCGCCAGGTCGAAAGCCTCGTCGGCGACATAGAGCAGGAGATGCGCCATGCCGTAGCAGAAGGCGGCGACGCCGATCATCCGCCGCACCAGGATGAGGCGCGGCCAATGCAGGATCTGCCGCGCCGGCGTGACGGCGAGGGCGATGAGGAGAAAGCGCACCATCCAGAGGCCGCATTGATGGATCGCCTCGTTGAGCGGCCGCGGCCCGAGCCAGCGCATCGCATAGGCCGCGGCGATCCAGATGCCGGGTAGGACAAGGAGGGCGAGGACGACGGATTTGAAGGGCGATACGCGGCCGTCATAGTCGAGCCATGGGTACATGCGATTCTCCGTACCCATCATTTACCGGCTCGGCCGGCTGCGGCGCATCACTTCCTCATCACGTTTGGGAGACGCCGGCGCGAGAAGCGCGGCGGCGCTCGCGGGCGCGGGCGAGCACGGGTCCCAGCCTCTCGGCATGGAAGGCATCGCAGCCGATGCAGAGATTCTGGTAGGGCCGGCCGCTCGGCGTCACCGTCCTCGAGCGTTCGAGAAAGCGCTCGACGCTCCAGCCGTCGGCGATGCCCATGCGCTCGGGATGGCCCATCGAAATGGCTTCGTAGGCGGGCTCGCCGACCAGCGAGTCCAGAATGTCGATAAGGTTCTCCTCGATGAGGTTGCCGATCGGGAGCTTCGTCTTGAGGCAGCAGGGATAGACGTCGCCGTTCGGCTCGATCGAGACTTCCGAGCCGCTGTAGCGGTGCTGAAGGAATCCGAGCCCGCCCGACCAGCGGTTGCAGAAATTGTCGGCGAGCGTCGCCGTCGACAGGTCGTTCGCCCAGGCGCGGCCGCGCGGCCACAGCTTGCCGATCCAGGAATCGGGCGTGGCGCCGAAGAAGCTGAAGAGCGGCCCCTCCTCCTCGTGCCACTTCCGCAGCGTGTGCGAGAGGCCGGAGCGCTTCATGCCGGCGCGCTCGAAGAGCCGCGTCAGCCCCTCGCGGAACGCCGCCTGCTTCGCCTCGCCTTCGAGCCCGACATGGAAATCGTCGACCCCGGCGACCGAGATCATCCAGACCCCGCGCTGCAGCAGCGCGTCGATGACGGCTTCAGTCACGAGATCGCCGGTCGTCTGCACCACGATCTTGACGCCGCCCTGGCCGCGGTAGCGCGCGGCGAGGCGCTCGATGACGGGATAGGTCACGCGCTCGCGCACTGGCTCGATCAGCGATTCGCCGCCCGAGAGGATGACGCGCCCGACCTTCTCGGGGAGGCTGCCATCGGCGGCGGGCGCCTCGAGATCGCGGTAGGTCATGCGCTCGGGGAAATGGTCGATGATGCGCGGGAAGTTGGCGGCGGCCTCGCGCAGCACCTCCTCGAGGGCGCCGCGCGCATAGGGGCGGAAGCGCGCCTCGTAGCAGTGCTTGCAGCGCCGGTGGCATGCCCAGCACATGACATAGTAGATCGATTCCATCGCCGTGCGGCGCCGCTTCAGAGAGGCGAACGGTTGACGGCGACGACGCGCCAGGGGTGGCCGTGGCCCGGGCCGCGATGGCGCTCGATCTGGGTCAGCGAGCAATTGTCGATGGTGAAGGCGAGCGCCGTCTCGGGCGAAAGGTCGAGCGCCTCGGCGAGGGCGGCGCGGATCGTCCCGCCATGGGCGACGGCTATGATGTCCCGCCCGGCATGCTGCTCGTCGAGCCGGCGGATCGCGGGCCGCACGCGGTCGAGGAGGTCGAGGAAGCTCTCGCCGCCTTCCGGCGCCATCGCCACCGGCGCCAGCCAGAAGCGGTGATAAGCCTCGCCGAGGAGCGTCGGCAGGTCGCTGTATTTCTTGCCGTGCCAGGCGCCGAAATTCTGCTCGGCGAGGTCGGGCTCGACGATGACGCCGGGGCCCGGAATGGCGGCGGGACCGGGCAGACCGGCGCCGATGATCGCCGCCGCCGTCTGGTGCGTGCGCTGCAGATTGCTCGTCACCCACACCGCGTCCTTCGGCAGCTTCGCCGCAAGTCCGGCGAAGACGGCGCGGTTCGTGCAGTCGCAGGGGAGGTCGGTCTGGCCGTAGACCCGGCCCTCATTGACGGTCACCGGAGCATGGCGGACCCACCACCAGCGGGTCGGTTCGGTCATGCCACGGCCGTCAGAAGCATCGCCATCTCTCCCACTTGCTGGGCGGCGCCCAAAACGTCGCCGGTGTAGCCGCCGATCTGCCGCCGCGCAAGAACCGAGAGACCGGCGGTGAGCGCGGCGACGACGGCGAGGGCGATGACCGCCCGGCCGAATCCGAGGCAGAGAATGGCGGTGAAGATGCCGATGCCGAGGCACCATAGCGACGCCACGTCGTCGGGCTGGCCGGCACTCGCCCCGAGGCCGTCGCTGCGGGCCGGCTCGAGGAAGCGCATCATGATCGGCAGGGCGCCGCGCGAGACGCTATGGGCGGCGATAAGCGCGGGCCCCGCCCCGCCCGCGGCTGCCGCAAGCCCGGCGATCGCGGTGGCGCGCAGGCCAAGGCTGAAGACGAGGGCGATGATGCCGAAGGCGCCGCTGCGGCTGTCGCGCATGATCGCCAGCTTCGTCACCCGGTCCTCGCCGCCGCCGAAGCCGTCCGCCGTGTCGGCGAGCCCGTCTTCGTGGAGCGCCCCGGTCACCGCCACCATCGTCAGCAGCGCGAGCAGCGCCGAGACCGCCACCGGCAGCCCCAGCGCCGAGGCGACCGCGAGGGCCGCCCACCCCAAGGCGCCGATGCCGGCGCCGACGATGGGGAAGGCACGCATCGAGCGGGCGAGCAGCCCCGTCGTCGGCGGCGCGATGCGGTCGAGCGGCAGCCGCGTCAGGAAGCGCGCCGCGGCGATGACGTCGTCGCCCCAGGCGCGAAGCGGCGCCATGACTCGGTCGGCAGGGGGCATCGCCTCGAACATGCGCCGCAGCTTAGCGGAAGGCGCTGCGCCGCTCTACCACTTAAGCCTGGTCTCCG
Organism: Alphaproteobacteria bacterium; assembly: GCA_021325525.1. Taxonomy (GTDB): domain Bacteria; phylum Pseudomonadota; class Alphaproteobacteria; order ATCC43930; family CGMCC-115725; genus URHD0088. Next base: position 41,819 of record JAJPHB010000056.1, on the reverse strand, counting down.
TTAGACGAGGCCGAGGCGCCGGCCTGCCGACGCTCGTCAGCGCCACAAGGTCAGAGCGCGTTCTGAACCGCCTGGCCGGTGTCCTGGATGTCCTGTCCGGCGCCCTCGACGGTGTGGCAGGCGCTGAGCGCCGCGCCGGCGCTGCCCAGCAGGAGCAGCATGAGCAAGATCTTTGTTATTCCCGCACGCATTCCCGTATCTCCATCAGGTGATCCTCTTTTCCCAACGACCCGTTCGCCGCCGATGTTCCCATCGGCGGCGCCTGTCGGGACATGCGCGCCGTCTCAGAACTTGTAGGCGATGTTGAAGTCGATGGTGAATTGCGAGCGGGTTTCGGTGATGGGGCTCGCCGCCGCGCTGCCGAGCAGCCGCTCATAGGCGGCATCGCCGAGCAGCAGCCAATGCTTGTCGAGGAAATAGACAGCGGTGGCGCCGAGCCCGGTGCTCTTGAGGCCGCCATCGGCGGAGAAGCGCGGCAGCCCCGAGGCCGCCGCCTGGGCGTCGTCGACGCCGAAATAGGAGCGCATGTAGCGGCTGTCGGCGAAGGTCACCGTGGGTCCGAGAAAGAGAAAGCCGCCCTTCAAGATCGGCAGCGGGACATAGGCGCCGAGATCGCCGATCAGCCCCTCATGCCCGCCCAGCCCCTTGCGGAGGTCGGCGGTGAGCACGAAGGGCAAGAGGAAATATTGCGCGAAGAGCTTCGGTTCGGGCGCCGCGCCGATATTGCCGAGCCCCTTCAGATGCGGATCGTCGTGCTGGTCGCGGCCGAGATCGTAGGAGATGGCGATGCCGGCGCGATAGCCCGGGCCATGCAGGAGGTTGACGCCGATCCCCTCGCCATCCGAGGCGAAGGCGAGGTCGCGGTAGCGGATATCGGCGATGAAGCTCGGTTCCCCCTGATAGCGCCGCGCGCCTTCGTAATCGGGCCTCAGCATGGCCCCGGCGCCGAGGGTGATGCGCCATTCGGGGAGCGGCCCCGCCAAGGGGGCCAGCACCTCGCCCGTCGAATATTGCCAATCGGCGAGCGGCAGCGGCGTCTGCGCCGCCGCGGGCGCGGCAAGGGCGGCGAAGGCGGCCGCCGCGCCCGCCGCCGCGAGAACGGAACGGATGAAGGTGAGCACGCGCGCCTCGGGGGAGAAAGGGGTCGATCGGATCACGCAGGGAGAACGGTTTCCTGGCAAGGCTACGTCGAGTTGAGCCTTCCGCCAACGCGTATGGCGCGGCGTCGTTCCGCGGGCGCGGGTTTTCTCGGTTCCGGCCGGGATTGCGGGCGGCGCGGCGATGCGGGCTATTACCCCGGTTGAGCTCTTCCGCGCCGGGAATGCTTCAAGCGCGCGCCTCTCCCAGGTAAGACCGGACGATGTTGATATCTATGACGTAAACGGTATCCAGTGGGTCAGGGGCAGAATAGGCGGTGTGTCCACCTATGAGTCCATAACTCCGACCCTTAACGGCCGGTGGTGGCGGTTGCCCAAAGGCAGCAACTATGATGATCGGCTGTTGTTGTTGGCTAACGACGAAGATGATCATTGGGCATGGCAGCCATCCAAGGACATGCCTTTGGCGGATTACCGAGCCGCACTATCTGGTAGTGGGTCAGTTTGATTGTATCAGTCAACCGATTAGCCGTTCGGCGAGGTTCGCCGCATGACGCGCCACGTACTCGTCGATCATCTCGACGACATCCATCATGGACCACAGCCGCTTCTCAATACCAGCAGCCATCGCCGGGGTGACGCGAAGGGTCTGATGGATGCGAACGAAGTTGTAATGGACGAAGTAGATGGCGAGTGCGTGAACGTGGTTCTCGATCTTCTTTGAGAAGCCGTTCGTCAGGCGCATGCAACTATCCGGCGGGTGCCGACCGAACGCTGCTCTGGCGGCGGGGGGGCGCGCCTCCCCCGCCCGATGGCACCGGCGGCCAAGGCCCCTTCGGAGGCGCCCCCGGAGACGCCGCTCCCGCGGAAGCGACGGCCGGAACCGCTGACGCAGGCGTTGGAGGCCAGAGCAGCGCCGATAATATGGCGCGCGCGGGCGACGCGGGCAAGTCCGCGCCCTCCGGCATCATGGTGATGCCGCCCGCAACGCGCGCCGGCGCGCGAATTCACTTGGCGCCGTTCGGGCGATCGGGGAAATTGCCGGCGACCGTCCGCCCGACTGCCTCCTAAGGAACGCGACATGGCCACCGGCGATGCTGCCGCCACGCTCGATGAAATGCGCGCCCTGCTGCGCGAGCTGCCGGGACCCGATCTCGAAGCCGGCACGGCGGCGGCGGCGCGCGAGGCGCAGCTGACGAAGCCCGCCGGCGCGCTCGGCCGCCTCGAAGAGCTGAGCCAGTGGCTGGCGACCTGGCAGGGCAAGCACCCGCCCGTCCTGCGCCATCCGCGCACCGCGGTCTTCGCCGCCAATCACGGCGTCGCCCGGCGCGGCGTCTCGGCCTATCCCGCCGAGGTCACGGCGCAGATGGTGGCGAATTTCGTCGCCGGCGGCGCCGCCGTCAACCAACTCTGCCGTAGCGTCGATGCCGATCTGCGCGTCTACGAGATGGCGCTCGACCAGCCGACGCGCGACCTCGCCGAGACGGCGGCCATGGACGAGGAGGAATGCGCCAAGGCCATGGCCTACGGCATGATGGCGGTCGAGCCCGGCATCGATATTATCGCCTTGGGCGAGATGGGCATCGCCAACACGACTTCGGCGGCGGCGCTCTGCTGCGCCCTCTTCGGCGGCAGCGCCGCCGAATGGGTGGGGCCCGGCACCGGCGTCGCCGGCGCGACCTTGCAGCGCAAGATCGCCGTCGTCGACGCAGCCATGGCGCTGCACCGGCCCGCCGGGGGCGACGCCTTCGAGATGCTGCGCCGGGTGGGCGGCCTCGAATTGGCGGCGATCGCCGGCGCCGTCATGGCGGCCCGCATCGGCCGCGTCCCCGTCATCCTCGACGGCTTCGCCGCGACAGCGGCCGCCGCCGTGCTCTTCGCCGCCGACCCGCGCGCCCTCGACCATTGCCTCGTCGCCCACCGCTCGGCCGAGCCCGGCCATGCCCGCCTCCTCGCGCGCATCGGCAAGGCGCCGCTCCTCGACCTCGGCATGCGCCTCGGCGAGGCCTCGGGCGCCACTCTCGCCCTCGCCATCCTCAAGGCCGCCGTCGCCTGCCACACCGGCATGGCGACCTTCGCCGAGGCGCAGGTCAGCACCCGAAGCGATTAGGTCCTCCTCTCCCCGCTTGCGGGGAGAGGATCGAGGTGAGGGGCTCGCGCCGCCGGCTCATCCTCGCCCGCTAGCGTCTGTTGACGCAGCCCCTCACCCTTCCTCTCTCCGCAAGCGGGGAGAGGGGCTTGTCGGATGCCTTCACCCGATTGCCCTCTCAACCTAAAGGCTGACTCGGGATGGTGGCGCGGCTATCGATGTTCCTGATTAGTTCTGCTCTTTGTCAGCGTTCGTCCGTTGGCTCGGCTGGCCACAAGATATGGTGAGCGTCGCCTGTTAATCACCTGTTATAAACAGGACCGCCATCCAGATTTTGTGGACCCTCTCTCCGCCTCATTCGCCGACATGGAGGAGGGCGCCGCGCCGCCGGGCGCTGCGGAAGGACCAGAGGAAGGCGACGGCGCCGAGCGCGATGTAGAGGAGATTGAGCGCGACCGCGGCGGCGAAATGGTCGAGGCGGAAGACATGCGCGAACATGAGGGCGCGCATGCCTTCGAAGACATGCGCCGAAGGCAGCGCCGCCGAGACGTATTGCAGCCATCCGGGCAGGATCGCCACCGGATAGTAGACGGCGCTCACCGGCGCCAGGATGAAGATGGCGAGCCAGGCGATGGTCTCGGCGCCCATGCCGTGGCGCAGGATGAGGGCGGTGATGATGAGCCCCAGCGCCCAGCCCATGACGAGGAGGTTGACGAAGAAGGCGATGAGCGGCAGGCCGAGGCCGAAGATCGAGTAATGGTAGAGCGGAATGGCGAGGAGCATCGCCGGGACGACGCCGATGATGACGCGAATGAGGCTCATCGCCAGCAGCGAGAGAACCCATTCATAGGGGCGCAGCGGGCTGACGAAGAGGTGGCCGAGATTGCGCGCCCACATCTCTTCCAGGAACGACATCGAGACGCCGAGCTGGCCGCGGAACATGACGTCCCAGAGGAGGACGGCGGCGAGCAGCACCCCGAAGGCGCTCGCCACCCAGGAGGAGTTGGTCCGCAGGAACTGGCTCATGAAGCCCCAGAGGATCATCTGGATGGTCGGCCAGTAGATGAGTTCGAGGACGCGCGGCCAGGAGCTGCGGAGGAGATAGAGATAGCGGAGCAGCATGGCGGCGACGCGGCCCGGCGAGAAGCCGCCGCCCGTGTCATGGGCGATGCCGCCGAGCCAGCCGCCCTCCGCGTCCTCCGTCACGCGCCCCTCACCGCGGCTCGACGAATTCGCTCTCGCGCCGGCCGCGGGCGATGTCGAGGAAGACCTCTTCGAGATTGGCGCGCCCATAGCGGTCGATGAGCTGCTGCGGCGAGCCGCGGTCGACGATCTTGCCGCGGCGCAGCATCATCACCTCCGAGCACAGCCGCTCGACCTCGCCCATATTGTGCGAGGCGAGGAGGATGGTGGCGCCGGTGCGGGTGCGCCAGCGCTCGAGATAGCCGCGCACCCAGTCGCCGGTGTCGGGGTCGAGCGAGGCCGTGGGCTCGTCGAGCAGCAGGACCTCGGGATCGTTGAGAAGAGCCTTGGCGAGGGCGACGCGCGTCTTCTGCCCGGCGGAGAGGTTGCCGGTCGGCTCAGCGAGGAAGTCGGCGATCTGGAGATCGCGGGCGAGGGCGGCGATCCGCCTCGCGCGGTCCTTCAGCCCGTAAAGCCTGCCGTAGATTTCGAGGTTCTGCCGCACGCTGAGGCGATGCGGCAGGTCGAGATAGGGCGAGGAGAAATTCATGCGCGCCAGCACGCGGTGGCGGTGGCGCAGCATGTCCTCGCCGAGGATTTCGACGCTTCCCGCATCGGGCAGCAGGAGGCCGAGCAGCATCGACAGCGTCGTCGTCTTGCCGGCGCCGTTGCCGCCGAGCAGCGCCGCCGTGGTTCCGGCGGCGACGGCGAAATCGACATGATCGACGGCGAGCGTGGCCTTGAAGCGCTTGGTGAGGCCGCGGACGAGGATGGCTGGCTTGGTCACGGCGGGAATATGGCGCAAAAGCCTCTATGCGGCCAGCCGGCGCGGGCTGGGCCGTTCCCGCGCGCCGCGGATGCGGCAAATCGGCGCGGCTGTTACCATCTATGGGCCATGGCGCGCTTTTTCGACTACGGGACCCAGGGCTACGGGACGCAAGGCGAAGCCGATGTCGGGCCGGCCGGCGTCAGTCTCCGCCTTCTCGATTCGATCCGCTGGGTCGCGATCTTCGGCCAGGCGGCGAGCCTCCTCGTCTCGCATTACGCCCTGGGCTTCCGCCTGCCGCTGGCGCCGGCGCTCGGCGTCGTTGGCGCCTCGGCGCTCGTCAATATCGCCAATGGCGCGCTGCGGCGGACGACGCATCGCCTCGGCGAAGGCGGCGCCGCGCTCTATCTCGGCTACGACATCCTGCAGCTCGGCCTCCTGCTGTTCCTCACGGGCGGCCTCGAGAACCCCTTCGCCATGCTGATGGTGGCGCCGGTCACCGTCGCCGCCACCATCCTCTCGCGGCAGAGCGTCATCGGCCTCTCGGCGCTCGCCATCTGCGCTGTCACCGTCCTCGCCTTCACCCATTGGCCGCTGCCCTGGCGCGGCGCCCCGCCGGTGCCGCCGCCCGTCTATGTCTTCGGCATCTGGGCGGCGCTCGTCCTCTCGACCGTCTTCATCGCCGCCTATGCCGGCAGCGTCGCGCGCGAGGCGCGGCGGATGCGCGAGGCCTTCGCCGCGACGCAGCTCGCCCTCGCCCGCGAGCAGCGCATCTCCGCCGTGGGCGCGCTCGCGGCGGCGGCGGCGCACGAGCTCGGCAGCCCGCTCGGCACGATCGCCGTCATCGCCAAGGAGCTGGTGCGCGAGCTGCCGGCGGACAGCCCCCATGCCGAGGATGCGGCGCTGCTCTTGAGCCAGAGCGAGCGCTGCCGCCACATCCTCGCCGAGCTGGCGCAGCGGCCCGAGCCGCAGGATGCCTCGCCCTATGACCGGCTGCCGATCTCGGCCCTCGTCGAGGCGGCGGGGGCGCCCTACCGGGCGACCGGCATCCGCGTCATCTATGCGACGACCACCAGCACCGGCGGCGAGCCGCAGGTGGCGCGCAGCCCCGAGATCATGCACGGCCTCGGCAACCTCATCCAGAACGCCATCCAATTCGCGCGGCGCGAGGTGAGCGTCACCACGGCCTGGGACCGGTCCGGCGTCGCCGTCGAGGTCGCCGATGACGGTCCCGGCTTCCCGCCCGGCCTCCTGCCGCGCCTCGGCCAGCCCTATATTTCGGGGAGGGGCGGCGAGGCGCAGCATATGGGTCTCGGCATCTTCATCGCTCAGACTCTGCTCGAGCGGACCGGAGCGCGGCTCGATTTCGCGAATCTGGCCGAGGGCGGCGCGCATGTCGCCGTCCATTGGCCGCGGTCCGCTCTCGAACCCGCCGAGTCAAGCCAATCAAGGAAAGAGGCAGTCACATGACCGATACCATTGCCGCGCGGCGCGAGGCGCCGGGGGCCGCAGCGAGAGACGGCGCGATCTCGCTCGAAGGGCGCTCGGAAGCCGATCGCCGCCTCCTCATCGTCGATGACGACGCGCCGCTCTGCCAGCGCCTCGCCCGCGCCATGGAGAAGCGCGGCTTTTCCGTCGAGACGGCGGAAAGCGTCGGCTCCGGCGTCGATGCGGCGCAGCGGCGGCCGCCCGCCTTCGCCGTCGTCGATCTGCGCCTCGCCGATGGCAGCGGCCTCGAAGTCGTGAGCGCGCTGCGGCAGGCGCGGCCGGGCGTGCGCATCGTCATGCTGACGGGCTACGGCAACATCGCGACGGCGGTGGCGGCGGTGAAGGCGGGGGCGGTCGACTACCTGCCGAAGCCCGCCGACGCCGATGCCGTCGAGCGCGCGCTCCTCGCCGGCGACAGCGCCCTGCCGCCGCCGCCCGCCGACCCGATGTCGGCCGACCGCGTCCGCTGGGAGCATATCCAGCGCGTCTTCGAGCAATGCGAGCGCAACGTCTCCGAGACGGCGCGGCGCCTCAAGATGCACCGCCGCACCTTGCAGCGCATGCTGAGCAAGCACGCGCCGCGAAGCTGAAGGCGCGGTTCGGGCGGGTCGCGGCGGCTTTCGCGCAAGCTCCCGTCCGGGACGCGATCATGGGGAGTGCGGCGTGAAGATCCTCCTCGTCGAAGACGACGGCGAAACCGCCGAATATGTCAGCCAGGGGCTCGCCGAGGCGGGCACACGGTCGCCACCGCTGCCGACGGCCGCGACGGCATGTGCAAGGCGGCGGGCGAGGAGTGGGACCTCTTGATCGTCGACCGCATGCTGCCGAAGCTCGACGGCCTGACCCTGGTGAAAGCGATCCGCGCCGGCGGCATCTCGGTTCCGGTCCTGTTCCTGACGACGATGAGCGGGATCGATGACCGGGTGAGCGGGCTCAATGCCGGGGGCGACGACTACCTCGTCAAGCCTTTCGCCTTCGCCGAGCTGGCGGCGCGTGTCGCCGCGCTCGGCCGCCGGCCGCGCGATGCGGCAGTCGAGACCGTGCTCCGTGTCGCGGACCTCGAAATGGATCTGCTGGCGCGCAAGGTGCGGCGGGCCGGCCGGGACATCGATCTTCAGCCGCGCGAATTCCGCCTTCTCGAATACCTGATGAAGCATGCGGGACGCGTCGTGACGCGCACCATGCTGCTGGAGCAGGTCTGGGAGTTCCATTTCGACCCGCATACCAACGTCGTCGAGACGCATATCAGCCGCTTGCGCGGCAAGGTCGACCGGGGTTTTGCGGTCGAGCTCATCCACACCGTGCGCGGCGCCGGATACCGCATCCGTGCGCCTGCCTAGGCTGCTCAAGACCTCGAGCTTCCGCCTGACGGTGCTCTATTCCGGGCTGTTCGGCCTCTCGGTCCTGATCCTGTTTGTCATTATCTATCTTTCGACCGCCGGCTACATGTCCCGTCAGTTCGACGAGGCGGTGAACGCCGAGCTCGCCGAGCTGCGGAGCGAGGCGGAAGGCGGCGGGCTGAGCGGGCTGGCCGCGGCGGTGAAGGAGCGTGTCGCGCGCGCTTCCACGGGCAGCTACTACCTGCTTCGCGATGCGAGCGGCCGCATTCTCGCCGGCAACCTGTCAGGTGTGCCGCCCGTGATCGGCTTCTTCAGCGATCCGCAAGCGACCGAGGGCGATGGCGCGGGCGAGCCTCATGGCCTGCGTGGCCGCGGCATCCGCGTCGCCGGTGGCGCCGATCTCATCGTCGCTCGCGACAGCTTCCAGCTCGAGGAAATGCGAGAGCTCATCGCCCGGGCCTTTCTGTGGAGCGGCCTCACGACCGTCGTCCTCGCCGTCGTCGGCGGCGCCGTCATGAGTGCCGGCTTGCTGCGCCGGGTGGAGACGGTCAGCCGCACCAGCCGCGCCATCATCGACGGCAACCTCGCTCAGCGCGTTCCGCTGCGCGGGGCGGACGACGAGTTCGATCTCCAACGGTCGTCGCCATGACGTTGATGATCCAGAAGAAGATCGTGACTTCCGGAACCTTGTTCAGCATCGTGGCGAGTGTTTCGCGCCTCGTATCGATCATACCGGTCATCCTCTCCTTTCGAGCGTGACAGCCATTCGCCGCCGCCGTCGGAGGAGAGAGTTGCCGGGCCGAGATTTCCGCGGCGTTGCCGCAAGGTTGGGATTTCGTAATCCGGCGATCGGCTTCGGCGGAGTCCCCGCCGGCCGGCGTGTCGATTACCGATCGGTAATGTCTGCGAAAGGTCCCCGTGATCCAGGCCCCCCAGATCAACGGCAGGACAATCTTCCAAGAGACAACGAGGCTCTGAAATGCAGACACCAAAATCGGCAATTCCGGTCGCGCTCGCGACGTTGCTGCTTGCCTCGGCGCCGATCGCCCTCGCGACCTCGGCGCGGGCCGCCGCCGAGCACGAGGCGACGGTCGAGCACGAAAACAAGGTCGAGCTCCAGACCTTCCAGCAGGCGAAAGTGACTCTGGCCGATGCCGTCTCCGCCGCCGAGAAGCACAGCGGCGGCAAGGCGCTCGGCGCCAATTTCGAGGATCGGAACGGAAATCCGGTCTTCCGCGTGAAGACCTTGCAGAACGGCACGGTCTGGGAAGGCGCTGTCGATGCCGTCTCGGGGCAGATCGTCGGCCAAGGAAAGACGACGCCGGAAAGCCGCCTCGACCAAGAGGACAAGGCCGAGATCGCGGCCTTCCAGAAGACCAAGACGCCGCTCACCGAGGCGGTGAAGACGGCCGAGCAGCATGCCGGCGGCAAGGCGCTCGACGCCGAGCTCGAAGCAAGCGGCGGCAAGGCGGTCTACGAGATGGAGGTGGTGAAGAACGGCACGATCCAGAGGGTGACGATCGATCCGGCGAACGGCCAGGTCGTCGCGGCCCGGCCCTCCGCGGGCTCGTCTACGCCGCAGAAATAAGATCGCCCTGCGAGGCGCCGTCGCGGCGGCGCCTCACGTCTGCAGGAATTTCCAATCCGCGTCCCAAAGGGCAAGGCAGGTGAGGGTGCCGCTGGCGAAGGCGCCGGTGTCGATGCCGATGCGGTTGCGCTTGACCTCGGGCAGGTCGGTGATGGTGTGGCCGTGCACGACGACCTTGCCGAATTCGGCGTCCGAGCGCAGGAACTCGTCGCGTATCCACAGCATGTCCTCCGGCGCCTGCGCCGCGAGCGAGACGCCGGGCCGGGCCCCGGCATGGACGAAGAAGTAGTCGCCCTCGCAATGCGAGAGCTTCAAGCGGCGGAGGAAGTCGAGGTGCCGCTGCGGCAGCTTGCGGTGCAGCTCGTCCTGGGCGCGGGCCAGCTCGCGCTCCGAGGTGGGCGGCGCGACGCCATAGCTGCACAGCGTCGCGGCCCCGCCATAGGCGAGCCAGGCGGGCCCGATCTCGAGATCGGTGAGGAAGCGCAGCATGCTGTCCTCGTGATTGCCGAGGAGATGCACCTCCTCGAAGCCGGGCAGCCTTTCGTCGAGCAGGCAATCGATCACCGCGCGCGAGGCATCGCCGCGATCGACGTAATCGCCGAGATAGACGACGACATTGCGCGGCGCCTGCGCTGCATAGGCATCCTCGTGGATCATCTGGCGCAGGGCGCGCAGCAGATCGGCGCGGCCATGAATGTCGCCCACCGCATAGACGCGGCTGCCGGCATCGACGCGGGGGAGGACGGCGGCTTGCCGCGAGCGCTTGCCGAAGAGCTTGCTCAGCATCTGCCTGATATGGGCTGCTCGCGAGCGCTGCGCTATGCGGCCGGAGCGCCCGGCGCGCGCGCCCGCCCCTCCGTCAGCGCGGCCCAGCGCGCCCGCCCGCCATGGTTGTCGAGATAGGAGACGAGGGCGGCGACGACGCGGCGGTCGAAGCGCGTGCCGATCTCGCCGAGGAGCTGCGTCAGCGCGCCGTCGAGATCGCTGCCGGGGCGCCAGGCGCGCGGGCTCGCGATGGCGACGAAGGCGTTCGCCGCGGCGACGATACGGGCGGTGACGGGAATGGCCTCGCCCGCGAGGCCGTGCGGGCCGCTGCCGTCCCAATGCTCCTGCATCAGGCGCAGCGTCTCGATGACCGGCCCGTCGAACTCGATGCCGGCGAGGAAATCCGCCGTCGCCTCGATCGCGGAGCGGATGAGGCGGATTTCGTCCTCCTTGAGGCGCTCGGCCTTGGTCAGCAGCTCGGGCGGTACCAGGATCTTGCCGAAATTCACCAGCATCCCTGCGGTCTCCGCCGCCTCGACGAGCGCCGGATCGAGCGCCATCTCCTCGGCAGTGGCGCGGGCGATGGCAGCGACCCGGACCGACTGGTCGGCGGCGAAGCGGTCGCGCCGGTCGATGGCGGCGCTCATGGCGCGGACGAGCTGCTTCAGCACGCGCTCCCGCCGCTCGCGCTCGCGAAAGAGCGCCGTCACATCCTCTTCGATGACGAGCACGCCGCGCGGGCGGTCGAGCCCGGCGGCGAGAGGCACATGCGCCGTCTGCCGAATGCTCACCCCGTCCGCCTCCTCGATCCGGTCGAGGGCGTTGATGCGGCGGCCCGTGCCGAGCGCCTCCGCGTTGCGCTCGAGATAGCGCGCGGCTGCGGCGGGGCCCAGCACGGCGTCGAGCGTCTTGCCGATGAGGTCGGGCTCGGCGAGGCCGGTGCGGCGCTCGGTCTCGAGATTGGCGAAGCGGTAGCGGCCGAGCTCATCGGCGATGAAGACGGCGTTGGGCTGGCTGTCGGTGACGAGGCGCAGCAGCTCGCTCTGCTGCTCGAAGCGCTTCGCCATGGCGGCAAAGGCGCCGGCGGCGGCGCGGGCGCGGTGCGAGCTTGCCTGGTACCAGACGGCGGCGAGGCCGCCGGCGACGATGATTAGGGCGAGCGCGAAGGCGGAGACGAGGCGGGTGGCGCGGCGGTCGCTTTCGGCGAGGGCGACATCCTGCCTCACCTCGTAGACGAGGGTCCAGGGCGTCCCCGGCACGGCGCGGCCGGTGACGAGGACCGGCGCGCCTTCCGCATCGCGCTTCTCGGCGAAGCCGCCGGGCTCGGCGACCGCGAAGGCGGCGGCGAGATCGGGCGTGTCCTTGGCAAGGCGCCGCTGCAAGGCGGGCGTGCCGTCGGCGAGGGGCGAGAGGAAGGCGATGGCGGCGCCTTCCGGCCGCACCAGCAGCGTCGCCGCGCCGGCCTCGGGCGGGCCCGGCGTGCGCAACAGCGGAAAGAGCGCCGCCGCGACCGGCCGCACGCCGACGACATAACCCACCTGCCGGCTCGCGCCCGCCCCGCCCTCGACGGCGAAGACGGGGGCGAGGAAACCCATGGCGGGGGCGCCGTCGGCGCCGGGAAAGATGTCGAGAAGCGCCGGCTTCCCCGGTGCCGCCGATTGGATCCAGGACGCGAGGCGGCCGTCGAGCGGCGGCATCGCCGGCGTCGCGACGCGCGGGCGCCTGTCGGCATCGAGCACGGCCAATCCGGCCACGGCAAGGGGCTGGATGTTGGCGGCGACGGCGGGCGCCCGCGCCGGCGCGCCGAAGCCGCTGCGCTCCGCCGTGACGATGAGGAGGTTGCGCAGATAGGATTCCTGCGCCGCGGCGTCGGTCACTTGCGCGGCATCGCCGCCGGCGGCGGCGAGCTCGCTCAGATAGAGCTGGACCGAGGTGTTCTCGGCGAGGCCGGCGAGCTCGGCGGATTGCCGGTCGAGCCAGTCGCGGATCGCGGCGACGCGGCCCTCGGCGAGGATGCCGAGGCGAATCTGCCAGGCTTCGAGGTCGCGCGCCCGCTCCTCGGCGATGACGCGCCAGGCGAGGGTGACGGCGAGGGCGAGAAGCAGGGCGAGAAGGGCGCCGGCGAGGATGAAGGGCCGCTTGCCGGGTGCGTGCCAGGACGGGCTCAGCGATATCTCGGATGTGCGCAAGCCTTGCTCCCGATCGTCGGCATGCATCCCGCATCGCGGGTGCCCGGCATGCCCGCGCGACCCCACCATCGCGCAGCACTCGTTGCGTGATGGTTAATATTCTACCACAGGAGGCGAGGCGGCTCGGTCTCAGATGTCGCGCCGCCCGCGGCCGAGCAAGGGGACCACGCCGACATTCCAATTGCCGCCGGTCGCGGCGCAGCACCTATAGGCGGCGGAAGTGTCGGAGAAGACGGTCGTCGCCGCGGCGGGCGCGGCGCCGGCCGCGAGCAGGAGCGCCAGCAGCGCGCCGAAAGGCAGGGAACGGCTGGTCCGATGCGGCACTGGCCCTCCGGAAACGCGAGATGGGCACTTTCAGAGCCACCTATGCGCGTTTCCCGCCGGGGTCCATTGCCATCTCGAGGGAGGGCCATCGCCCGAAGGGGGGCGGGGCCGGGCGCGTTTCACCTTGCATTTACCATTCCGTAAGCCGTGCGCCGCAACTATCGCGCACATGGTGGCACGCGGCAGAGCAAGGGCGGTTTCGGTGGCGGCCCGCCGAGCGGAAGAGGCGAAGGGCGGCCAGGAGCTGCTGCTCGTCGAGCATCTCGACCGCCTCCTCCGCTTTCGCGGCGGAAGGCGCGCCATCCACATCCACCTTTCGCGCCTGCGCCCCTATTACCGCAGCAGCCAGCACATCCGCATCGCGGTCAACACCTTTGAGTTTCTGGTGAAGCAGCTCGAAGGCCAGATCTTCATCCTCAGCAACGCCGACCTCGTCTTCATCTGCAAGGGCGGCGAGATCGCCGCCATCGACGAGGCGGTGATGCGGCTGCGTCACCTCTTCAACGAGGATCCGCTGACGCAGAACCTCGACATCGAGGAGGAGAGCCGCTTCTGCACCTGGTACGATCTCGAATACGAGTATGACGAGTTCGTCGCGGTCGCGCGGCAGCTCCTCGCAGAGGAGGAGCGGCGGAGCCGCCGCCTCGCCGCGATCACCCGGGCCGAGGCGGCGAAGAAGCCGGCGCTGCCGCCGCTGAGCCCGGGCCGCCTCGCCGAGCTCGTCGACATGCTGATGCGCGCCGATCTCTCGAATATGATGCGCCGCCAGGCCGTCTGCTCGCTCTATCGCGACGAGACGCCGAAGCCGATGTTCCGCGAGCTCTACATCTCGATCGACGAGCTGCGCGAGGCGGTGATGCCCGATTACGACGTGGCGCGCGACCGCTGGCTCTTCCAGCACCTCACCCAGACGCTCGACAACAGGATGCTGCAGCTCCTGCGCCAGAACGACGATCGCGCGCTCGATGGCGGCTACAGCGTCAACCTCAACGTCGCGACGCTGCTCTCCGACCGCTTTCTCGCCTTCGATTCGAGCCTCCGCGCGGCGACGCGCGGCACGATCATCTTCGAGCTGCAGATGATCGACATCTTCGCCGATCTGCCCGCCTATCTCTTCGTCCGCGATTTCGTCAAGGAGCGCGGCTACCGCATCTGCCTCGACGGCGCGACCGACCTCACCGTGCCGCATATCGATCGCGAGCAGCTCGGCCTCGACCTCGTCAAGATCATCTGGCGTCCGGAGATGATCGGCAGCGGCAGCGCCAAGCGCCTCAAGGCGCTGCATGCGCAAATCGCCGAGATCGGCCGCTCGCGCACCATTCTCTGCCGCTGCACCACGGAGGAGGCGGTGCGGGTCGGCCAGGAGCTCGGCATCAGCCTCTTCCAGGGCCGCTATGTCGATCAGCTCTTGAATGCCGCCGGCGTCAGCAGCGGCATGCAGAAGCTGCGCGCCGCGGCGCGGCTGCCGCGGCGGCGATGATCCCGGCGCCGGCGCGGCGGTTTTGCTTGCTCCGGGCGGGAAAGCTCCCTAAACCCGTGCGAGCGCAACCGCCTGTCCGCCCATGAAGGCCGACGCCACGCACCCGTTTCACGACATCGACCGCCTCAAAGGCGCGCGCATCCTCTGCGCGGGCGATCTCATGCTCGACCATTACGTCTACGGCCAGGTCGAGCGCGTCTCGCCCGAGGCGCCGATTCCGGTCCTGCGGGTCGAGCGCGAGACGCGGACATTGGGCGGCGCCGGCAACGTGCTGCGCAACCTCGCCGCCCTCGGCGCATCCGGCTCTCTCGTCTCGGTGGTCGGCGACGACGCCGCGGGACGCGAAGTCAACCGCCTCGTCGCGGCGCTGGGCGAGACCGAATCGCATCTCCTCGTCGAAAAGGGCCGGCAGAGCACGGTGAAGACGCGCTACATCGCCGCCAACCAGCAGATGCTGCGCGCCGATCGCGAGACCGTCGCCCCGCTCGGCGCTTATGTGCGCGCCGACCTCGTGCGCCTTGTCGAGCAGGCGCTGCCGAGCCACGCCGTCCTCGTCCTCTCCGACTATGCCAAGGGCGTTCTCGGCGACGGAGTCGCGCCGGCGCTCATCGCCGCCGCGCGTCGCGCTGGCAAGCCGGTCATCGTCGACCCCAAGGGAACGGATTACGCCCCCTATCGCGGCGCCAGCCTGTTGAAGCCCAATCGGCGCGAGCTCGCCCTGGCAACGCGGCTCCCCGTCGGCAGCGAGGCGGAGATCATCGCCGCGGCGCAGAGCCTCATCGCCGCCTGCGAGTTCGGCGCCGTGCTCGTGTCGCTGTCGCAGGAGGGCATGATCCTCGTCGAGGCCGAGGGCGGCGTCCACAAGCTCGCCGCCGCGGCGCGCGAGGTCTATGACGTCTCGGGCGCCGGCGACACTGCGATCGCGGCGCTCGCCGCTGCGCTCGCCTGCGGCATGAGCCGGCTCGAAGCGGCCCACCTCGCCAATGTCGCGGCCGGCGTCGTCGTGGGCAAGATCGGCACCGCCGTCGCTCATGCCGGCGAGATCGCCGAGGTGCTGGCCCATGGCGCCGATGCGCTGGCCGGCAAGGTCCAGCCGCTCGCCGGCGCGCTCGAGCAGGTCGAGCGCTGGCGCCATCGCGGCCTCAAGATCGGCTTCACCAATGGCTGCTTCGACCTCCTCCATCCCGGCCATGTCTCGCTGCTGGAGCAGTCGCGCGAAACCTGCGACCGCCTCGTCGTCGGGCTCAACAGCGATGCCTCGGTGCGGCGCCTCAAGGGCGAGGGGCGGCCGGTCCAGGGCGAGGCGGCGCGGGCCGCCGTGCTCGCCTCCCTTGCCTCGGTCGATCTCGTCGTCGTCTTTCCCGAGGACACGCCGGCGGCGCTCATCGCCGCCCTCCGGCCCGATGTTCTCGTCAAAGGCGCGGATTACCGGATCGAGGAGGTGGTCGGCGCCGATCTCGTCCGATCCTGGGGCGGCAAGGTCATTCTCGCCGCGCTGGCGCCCGGCCATTCGACGACGGCGACGATCCGCAAAATCGGCGCGCGCTGAGCCGGTCCTGCGGCCGGCGCCGATCAGGCCGCCTTGGCCGCGGCGATGCGGCGGAGGATGAGCGCGTCGAGCGCGCTCTGGATGCGGCGGAACGCCGCGGGCTTATAGGGGTAGAGCTCCACGGGATCGAGATCGTGGACGATCATGCCGGTCTCTATCTCGAAGACGAGAAGCTCGCCCTCGCGCGTCACGCTGCAATCGAGACCGAAATAGTCGAGGCCGACCGCGGCGGCGAGGCGCCGCAGCGCGTCTTGCAGGCCGGCGTCGAAGACGCTGCCGAGATCGCCAAGGAAAGCGGCCTCCTCGGCGCGCATCCATTCGTTCTCGCGCATTCCCGAGCTGTAGTAATGGACCATCCAGCCCGGCGAGATCGCGAGGTGATAGGGGAAGGGCTCGCCATCGACGAAGATGACGCGGTATTTGCGGAAATAGCCGTCGGCGCCAGCATAGTCGACGAAGGGCGTCGCGTAGAATTCCGTCTCGGCGAGGCCGGCGAGATAGGGCGCGATCGCATCCCACGCCTCGATCCGGACGAGATCGTTGCCGCCATGCGAGGCTTGCGGCCGCAAGAGGAAGGGCGGCGCGATGCCGGCGGCGGCGATCCGCTCCGGCGTCAGCTCGGCGCGGGCAAAGCGGAGGGCTTGCGGCGCCCGGCAGCGCGGGATAGTCGCGAGGAGCGAGGGAAAGCGGCCGCGCGCCACGGCGAGAACGCGCTGCGGGTCGTTGATGAGCGGCAGGCCGAGGCGGCGCGCGAAAGCCGGCAGGGCCGCGAGGATCGGCGCCGCTTCGTCCGATTCCGCAATCGTGTTGAAGATGATGTCGCAAGCCGGCAGGGCGGTGGTGGGAGCGCGGAGCTCGACCAGGTCGACGAAATAGGTGTGAATCGCCGTCGTGGTCCGGTCGAGGACGTATTCGATCGGCAGGTTGGCCTGCCAGTCGCCCGGCATTTTGACGGCGAGGACGCGTTTCCTCGCTGGCGGCGCCACGGCGTCCTCGCTGAAGAGCCGGCGTATCGCGAGCGCCCGCCGCTGATGGGCGAGCGCCGTCGCGCGGTCGCCCACGATTTGCGCCAGCTCGTAGATGGCGAGGTGCGCGTCGAGGCGTTCGGGTGCGCGCTCGGCGGCGATGCGGTAGCAGCCGAGGGCCTCGGTGACGGCGCCGCGCCGGCGCAGCAGGGCCCCGAGGCCGAGCCGCGCCTCGAGATGGTGATGGTCGATTTCGATGGCGCGGGTGAAGGCGGGCAAAGCCTCGGCGTCGCGGCCGAGCTCGGCAAGCACCGTCGCGCGGTTGCTGTGCAGCACGGCGATACCGGGCGCGGCGTCGAGAAGCGTGTCGAATATCTGCAGGGCTTCGAGCGACCGGCCGGCGCGATGGGCGGCAAGAGCGCGCTCGTTGAGCTCGGCCAGTTGCCCGGCGCCATGGCCGCTCGGCGCGCCTGCATTCATGTCGCTTCGATCCTGCTAAGGGGCGGCCCTGCCGCCTGGTGTGTTGCCCCATCTAAAGCCGCCAGCCGTAAACTTTCGGTTAGATCGGGCCGCGCTTGCTGGCGATGGTGCCGCTATGGGATAACCGCGCCGGCCGAAGCCGAAAAGGATCGAAGCGATGAGCGCCGCCAGCTCCGAAGACACGATCTATCTCGATGTGCCCGCCGGGCGCGTCGTCATCGCCCTGCGGCCCGATTTGGCGCCGCGCCATGTCGACCGCATCAAGGAGCTGACGCGCGCCGGCTTTTACGACGGCATCGCGTTTCACCGCGTCATCGCCGGCTTCATGGCGCAAACCGGCGATCCGCGCGGCGACGGCACCGGCGGCTCGGGCCGGAAGCTCGCCGCCGAGTTCAGCGACGAGAAGCATGTCCGCGGCACCTGCTCGATGGCGCGGACCGCCGACCCGGACAGTGCCGACAGCCAGTTCTTCATCTGTTTTGCGCCGGCGGCGCATCTCAACGGCCAATACACGGTCTGGGGCAAGGTCGTCTCCGGCATGGAGCATATCGACGCGATCAAGAAGGGCGCGGGCGGCAGCGGCGCGGTCAAGGATCCGGACCGGATCGTCCGGATGCAGGTCGCGGCGGATGCGGGGGAGCCGGCGTAGCTGGATGCCCCGTCTCCCGTTCACGGGAGAGGGGCGGAGCGGGCCCATGACCTCCTGGCTCGCCTCCCTCCGCCTCTATCGCGAGAGGCGGCTCCTCGCCATCCTCTTCATGGGATTTTCGAGCGGGCTGCCGCTGTCGCTGACCGGGGCGACGCTGACCTATTGGCTGTCGGAGGCGGGCGTCTCGCGAACCGAGATCGGGCTCTTCGCCCTGGTCGGCGCCGCCTACAATCTGAAATTCCTGTGGTCGCCGGCCCTCGACCATCTCCCCGTGCCGATCCTGACGCGGCTCTTAGGCCGACGGCGCGGCTGGGCCGTGCTGATCCAGGCGCTGCTCATGGCCGCGATCGCCGCCTTGGGCGAGAGCGATCCGCGCAGCCATCTCGCGCTGACGGCGCTCCTCGCCGTCGCCGTCGCCTTCCTCTCGGCGACGCAGGACATCGTCATCGACGCCTACCGCATCGAGCTGCTCGCTCCCGAGGAGCAGGGGGCGGGCGCCGCGGCGACGCAATGGGGCTACCGCTTCGGCATGCTCGTCGCCGGCGCCGGCGCCTTTTACATCGCCGCCTTCGGCGGCTGGCGCGGCGCCTATACGGCGATGGCGCTCTTGATGGGCATCGGCATGGCCGCCGTGCTGCTGACCGCGGAGCCGAAGGCGATCCGGCCGCGACTCGTCCCCGGCGAATCGTGGCTCGCCACCCTGCTGCTCCGGCCCTTCATCGATTTCATCGAGCGCCAGGGCGGCGCAATTCTCGATCGGCGCCGGCCGCCGGCGCGGCGGATCGCCTGCTTTCTTTGGGAGGGCCGCTTCGCCTTCGTCATCCTCGCCTTCATCCTGCTCTACAAGCTCGGCGAGGCGATGGCGGGCTACATGGCGAGCCCGCTCTACCAGCAGCTCGGCTTCACCAAGATCGAGGTCGCCAGCATCCAGAAAATCTTCGGCGTCGCCGCGACCCTGGCCGGCGTCGCCTTCGGCGGCCTCGTCGTCGCTCGTCTCGGGCTCTTTCGCAGCCTCCTCCTCGGCGGCGTCCTGCAGATGCTCTCGAACCTCATGTACGTGGCCGTGGTGCTCGCCGGCCACGACAACGGCGTGCTGACCCTGTCGATCTTCATCGAGAACTTCACCAACGGCATGGGCTCCGCGGCCTTCGTCGCCTACCTTTCCGGCCTGTGCAGCGCCGCCTTCACGGCGACCCAATACGCGCTCTTCTCCTCTTTCGCGACGCTCGGAGGCCGGCTCTCTTCGTCCCTTTCCGGCTGGCTCGTCGACCGCCTGGACTGGATCCCCTTCTTCCTGCTGACGACGCTGGCGGCGTTGCCGGGGCTGCTGCTCCTCCTCTGGCTGATGCGCCGCGCTTCGCCCGCAATTGCGAATAATTCGGCGACAATGCTGGCCGATTCCTGACGCGCAGAGCCGAAGAATGGCCTAAAATTGCCACATCCGGCGGCATTGCGCGACGGAACCGTTCTCGCCAAATTGGCGTTGTGGCAGTGAAGCCGCGCAACCCTTGGGCAGGCCTTGCGAATCCGTTTGTGCGCACCTTTGGAGAGCTGCATGACCCGCCATCGCCATCGCTCTTGGGGAGGGCGGCTCGGTGCCGCGCTGCTCGCCGCCAGCCTGGCACTGTCCTTCTCCGCCGTCCCGGCTTCCGCGGACCCGCCGCCCTGGGCGCCGGCGCATGGCTGGCGCGCCAAGCACCATCATGGCGACGACGACGATGATGTGCGCGTCGAGGCGGCGCCTCTCTACGTCATGCCCTATGGCCTCGCGCAGCGCACCTGCTACCGCGATGTCATCGGCGCCGCCTTGGGCGGTGCCGCGGGCGGCCTCGTCGGCAGCCATATCGGGCATGGCAGCGGCCGGACGGCGGCGACGGTCGGCGGCGTCCTCGTCGGAATTCTGGTCGGCGGCTCGATCGGCCGCGCGATGGACGAGGTCGACCAGGCTTGCGTCGGGCAGGTGCTGGAGCGTGTGCCCGACCGCGAGACCATCGTCTGGCAGAACCCTGGCGGCGGCGACTACTGGGTGACGCCGATGCGCACCTATGAGGCCTCGGCCGGCCGCTACTGCCGCGAATACGAGACGCGGGCGCTCATCGGCGGACGGCGGCAGACCGTGCTCGGCACCGCTTGCCGCGAGCCCGACGGCGCCTGGCGCATCATCCGATAACGCCGCGGACCCACCCGAGACTTGATCAGAACAGGAGCCTTCTTGCGATGATAAAGCGCATTTCGATCGTCGTCCTGGCCGTCGCCCTTCTCGGCGGCTGCTCGGGCCTCACCCGCCAACAGCAGCGGGCGCTCAGCGGCGGCGCCATCGGCGCCGCGGGCGGTGCCATCATCGGCGCTCTCACCGGCGGCGTCGTAACCGGCGCCGTCATCGGTGCCGCCGGCGGTGCCGCGGTGGGTGCCCTCACCAAGTAAATCCCCCGCTCCGCGCGCGGCCGCGCTCAGCCGTAGCGGAAGAGGCGCGCCCGGTTGCGGCGCAGCCAGGCGCGCTGGCGCGCCGAACCCGGTGCCAACTCTTCGACGATGCGCCAGAAGCGGCCGCTGTGGTTCATCTCGACGAGATGCGCCACCTCGTGCGCGACGACGTAATGGAGGACGGATTCGGGCGCCAGGATGAGGCGCCAGGAGAAGGCGAGATTGCCCGAGGCGGCGCAGCTTCCCCACCGGCTTCGCGTGTCGCGCACGGTGACGCGCGCGACGCGGCGGCCGAGGCGGGCCGCCAGCAGCTTGGCGCGCCGGGCAAGCTCCTCGCGCGCCGTCGTCGCAAGATGGTCGCGCACGCGCCGCGCGATATGGGCGGGCGGGCCGAAAACGCGGATTTCGCGGCCATGGCGCTCGACGACGCGGTGACCCGCCGCGCGCTCGCCGAGATAGCGGATGCGGTGGGTGACGCCGAGGATCGGCACTTCGGCGCCGTCGGCGAAGGGGACCCGCTCGGGCATCAGGGCCAGGCGCTCTTCGACCCAGCCCCGCCTCTCCTCGAGGAAATCGAGCCCGGTCGCGAGGGCGACGCGTTTCGGCAGCACCAGCTCGACCGCGGCGCGCGCGGCATCGACATGCAGGGCGATGCGCTTCGCCCGCTGGCTCTTGCGGACGATGAGCGGCACTTGCCTCCCGGCAAGCGCCAGCACGGGCGGCGCGGCGGCGGGGCGATGGCGCATGGAGAGGACGAGCAAGCAGAAACCATCGCCTCATACAATGCCGGAGAGGCCGCGACAAGCGCTTCGGCAACGCGCTGGGCGTGTCTTCTTACGGTTAAGGCTCGTCGGACATAAGAGCTTCACAAAGCCGTGACGATGCGGCAATTTGATGAGCGTAAGAGGGCGACGCGGAAGGAAAATCCGCCGCTCGACAGCGGGAGGATGCGCGCATGGGATGGGGTAAGACGCTGCTCGCCGCGGCGCTGATCGCCGTGGCCGGACCGGGCCTCGCAGCGGCACAGACGAAGCCGGTGCAGATCGAGTTCTGGCACGGGCTGCCGCAGCCTTTGGGCGGCCTTCTCGAGCAGATCGTCGCCGATTTCAACGCCTCGCAAAGCAGGTATCACGTCAATGCCAGCTTCAAGGGCGGCTATCCCGAGGTGATGACGGCGGCGATCGCCGCCTTCCGCTCCGGCAACGCTCCCGACGTCGTCCAGATGTTCGAGGTCGGCACGGCGACGATGATGGCGGCCAAAGGCGCCGTGAAGCCGGTCTACGAGTTGATGAAGGAGACGGGCGAGCCCTTCGATCCCGCCAATTACATCCCGGCGGTGCGCGGCTACTACTCGACCCCGGACGGCAAGATGCTCTCCCTGCCGTTCAACAGCTCGACGCCGATCATGTGGTACAACAAGGACGCCTTCGTGAAGGCCGGGCTCGATCCCGAGAAGCCGCCCCTCACCTGGCCGGACACGATCGCCGCCACCAAGAAGCTGAAGGCGGCCGGCATCGCCTGCCCGCTGACGACGGCTTGGCCGAGCTGGGTGGAGATCGAGAATTTCAGCGCCATCCACGACGTTCCGCTCGCGACCAAGGTCAACGGCATGGCCGGGCTCGACACCGAGCTCAAGATCAACAGCCCGCTGCATGTGAAGCAGATCCAGAATCTCATCGACATGCAGAAGGAGGGGCTCTTCAAATATGGCGGGCGCGACAGCACGGCCGACGCGCTCTTCACCTCGGGCGAATGCGCCATCATTCACGACAGCTCGGGGCTGCGGGCGCGCATCGTCAAAGAAGCGAAGTTCAAATGGGGCGATGCGCCGCTGCCCTATTGGCCGGACGTCAAGGGCGCACCGAAGAACTCGATCTTGGGCGGCGCCAGCCTTTGGGTCATGAAATCGCCGAAGCGCACGGCCGAGGAGTACAAGGGCGTCGCCGAGTTCCTGCGCTATCTCGGCAAGCCCGAGGTCGTCGCCAAGTGGTCGATGGAAACCGGTTATTTGCCGATCACCAAGGCGGGCTTCGATCTCGTCAAGAAGAGCGGCTACTACGAGAAGAATCCGGGAGCCGACATTCCCTATCTGCAGATGACGCGCACCGAGCCGACCGAGAATTCGCGCGGCCTCCGGCTCGGCAACATGCTGGAGATCCGGAAGATCACGCAGGAGGAGCTGGAGAAGGCCTTCCAGGGCAAGCAGGACGCGAAGCAGGCGCTCGACAATATCGTGCAGCGCGGCAATGCCGTCCTGCGCGCCTTCGAGCGGGCGAACCAGTCGTAACTTGCATCGCATTATTCGTTGTAACCCTCTCCCGCCTGCGTCCGCCTGCGGGAGAGGGCAGGGTGAGGGTAGCGGGGCGGTGGCGATCGGTCGACCAGCGGCGATAGCGAGCAGGGCCTCACCCCGACCCTCTCCCGTGAGCCGGAGAGGGGGCAGCGAGCAGATGCGCGGTGCTGCACACCGGCACCGCTGAGTTCCATGCGTCGGCGCGTCATCTTCCGCAACAAGGGCCTCCCCTATCTGCTGGTGCTGCCGCAGATCGTCGTCACCATCGTCTTCTTCTTCTGGCCGGCGGGACAGGCACTCTACCAATCGACGCAGATTCAGGACCCGTTCGGTCTCTCGACCCGCTTCGTCTGGCTGCAGAACTTCGCCGCCATCCTCGCCAATCCGCTCTATGTCAACGCCGCCCTCAACACGCTCCTCTTCTCGGCGGGCGTCACCCTGCTCTCGATGTCGGCGGGGCTGGCGCTCGCGGCGCTCGCCGATCGGCCGATCCGCTTCGCCGCGGTCTACAAGACCCTGCTCATCTGGCCCTATGCGGTGGCGCCCGCGGTCGCCGCGCTCCTCTGGCTCTTCATCTTCCACCCCGCGGTCGGCATCATCGGGCGCGCCCTCGTCCACGCCGGCATCGCCTGGGACTACAAGCTCGATGGCGGCCAGGCGATGGCGCTCATCATCTTCGCCGCCGCCTGGAAGCAGGTGAGCTACAACTTCCTCTTCTTCCTCGCCGGGCTGCAGTCGATCCCGCGTTCCGTGATCGAGGCGGCCTCGATCGACGGAGCCGGCGGGATGAAGCGTTTCTGGACGATCGTCTTCCCGCTGCTGTCGCCGACGACGTTCTTCTTGCTCGTCGTCAACATCGTCTATGCCTTCTTCGACACCTTCGGCATCATCGACGCCCTGACCCAGGGCGGGCCGGGGCAGGCGACCGAGACCCTCATCTACAAGGTTTATGTCGACGGCGTCGTCAATCTCGACCTCGGCGGCTCGGCGGCGCAGTCGGTCATCCTCATGGTCGTCGTCATCGCGCTGACGGCGATCCAGTTCCACTACATCGAGCGCAAGGTGCAGTATTGATGCGCCGGAGCGTCGATTGGCCGACCCATGCGATCCTCCTGCTCGGCGTCGCGCTCTTCGCCTTTCCGATCTATATCGCCCTCGTCGCCTCGACCTTCGATACGGGCACGATCGGGCGCGGCGACCTGCCGCTTTGGCCGGGAACCCATCTCATCGAGAATTACGTCGCCGCCTGGTTCTCGGGCGGCGGCCGCGCCAGCCCCGGCGCCGTCAGCACGATGCTGCTCAACAGCTTCGTCATGGCGGCCGTCATCGCCATCGGCAAGATCGCGATTTCCATCCTCTCGGCCTATGCCGTCGTCTTCTTCGCCTTCCCGCTGCGCATGGTCTTCTTCTGGATGATCTTCGTCACCCTGATGCTTCCCGTCGAGGTGCGGATCATCCCGACCTACGAGGTCGCGAGCAGCCTCGGGCTCGTCAATTCCTATGCCGGGCTCACCATCCCGCTCATCGCCTCGGCGACGGCGACGCTGCTCTTCCGCCAGTTCTTCCTCACCATCCCCGACGAGCTCGTCGAGGCGGCGAAGATCGACGGGGCGGGGCCGCTGCGCTTCTTCTTCGACACCGTGCTGCCGCTGTCGCGGACGAACCTCGCCGCGCTCTTCGTCATTCTCTTCATCTATGGCTGGAACCAGTATCTCTGGCCGCTGCTGGTCACGACCGACAGCGCCTACGAGACGATGGTGGTGGGGGTCTCCAAGATGATCGGCACCGGCGATGCCTATAATGACTGGAACACGATCATGGCCGCCGCCGTCCTCACCATGCTGCCGCCCGTCGCCGTCGTTGTCCTGATGCAGCGCTGGTTCGTCAAGGGGCTGGTCGAGAGCGAGAAGTGAGGCGATGGCGGCCGTTGTCCTGCGCGAGCTGCGCAAATCCTATGGCGATGTCGAGGTCATCCACGGCGTCTCCTGCGCCATCGCCGATGGCGAGCTGATCGTCGTCGTCGGGCCTTCGGGCTGCGGCAAATCCACCCTGCTGCGCATGGTGGCGGGCCTCGAGGACATCACTTCCGGCGAGATCGCGATCGGCGGGCGCGTCGTCAACCGCGTCGAGCCCAAGGACCGCGACATCGCCATGGTGTTCCAGAATTACGCGCTCTATCCGCATATGAGCGTCTTCGACAACATGGCCTATGGCCTCAAGATCCGCGGCCTCGCGAAAGCGGCCATCGCCGAGCGGGTGAACCGGGCGGCCGCCATCCTCCAGCTCGAGAAGCTGCTCGACCGCAAGCCGCGCCAGCTCTCGGGCGGCCAGCGCCAGCGCGTCGCCATGGGCCGGGCGATCGTGCGCGACCCCCAGGTCTTCCTCTTCGACGAGCCGCTCTCCAACCTCGATGCGAAGCTCCGCGTCCAGATGCGCGTCGAGATCAAGAAGCTGCAGCAAACGCTCGGCACCACCTCCATCTATGTGACGCACGACCAGGTCGAGGCGATGACGCTCGCCGACCGCCTCATCGTCATGAATGGCGGCGTCGCCGAGCAGATCGGCCCGCCGATCGCCCTCTACGAGCGCCCCGAAACCGTCTTCGTCGGCGGCTTCATCGGCTCGCCGGCAATGAATTTCGTGCCCGGCCGCACCGCCGAAACCGGTGCCGTCGTGCTCGAAGGCGGCGCCCTTCTGCGCGGCCCCGCGGCGCCGCCGGGCCGCGCCGTCACCGTCGGCCTCAGGCCGGAGCATCTCGCCATCGACGGCGCCTCGCCGATCGCGCTCGCCGTCGATCTCGTCGAAATGCTGGGCGCGGACACCATCATTCACGGCCATATCGGCGGGAGAGGACCAGGCCTCCTCGCGCGGCTTCCCGGCACCGTCGCCGTCAAAGCCGGCGAAACCGTGCCGCTCACCATCGCACCGGAGCATGTCCATCTCTTCGACGCGGCGACGGGCAAGCGCCTGCCCCCGCCCTGATTCTGCTTCGCAAGGGAATTGGCTGGTCCGACCGAGGGCGCACGCCGGTTGTGCCGGAGAGTCTCAGCCCCGCCGCCCCGCCGGCACCGCCTTTTCCGCCGCCAGCAGCTTCTGCTTCCGCTCCGCGCCCCAGCGATAGCCGCCGATGCCGCCGTCGCTGCGCACCGCGCGGTGGCACGGGATCGCGAGCGCGACGCGGTTATGCGCACAGGCATTGGCGACGGCGCGCACCGCCTTCGGCCGGCCGATCGCGGCCGCGATCTCCTGGTAGGACGCCGTGCGGCCGCGCGGAATGCGCCGCAAAGCCTGCCAGACCTGCCATTCGAAGCCCGTGGCGCGCAGATCGAGCGGCAGGGCGAGATCGGGCTCGGTACCGGCGAGATGGGCGAGGACCGCCGTCACCGCCGGCCGCAGCCTCGCATCCTCGCGCCGCACCATCGCCGCCGGATACTCTGCGCGCAACGCCGCTTCCAGGGCCTCGTCGCTCTCGCCGAGGCTGATGGCGCAGATGCCGCGCCGCGTCGTGGCGATGAGGAGGCGGCCGAACGGGCTCGCCACCACGGTGAAGGCGATCTCGGCGCCTTTGCCGCCCTTCTTATAGGTGGCGGGCGTCATGCCGAGCTGCGTGTCGGCGCGCTCATAGAGCCGCGAGGCCGAGCCGTAGCCGGCTTCGTAGAGCGCGCCGGCGACGCCGTCGCCCGCGCGCAGCATGCGCTTCACCCGGCCGAGGCGCCAGGCATCGGCGTAGTCGCGAGGGGAAATGCCGAGATGGCGCTTGAACAGGCGCTGAAGATGAAACGGGCTGGTGTCGAGCTGCTCCGCGAGCTCGGCGAGGCTCGGCGCGCCGCCTTCTCCCTCCTCGAGCGCCCGCTCGATGAGACGGCAGGCGCGGCGGACGCGATCGACCGTCGGGTCGCCGGCCGAGAGATCGCGCGGGCGGCAGCGCCGGCAGGCGCGATAGCCGGCGCGCTCGGCCGCCTCCGGCAGGGGGAAGAACTCGACATTGGCGCGCAGCGGCCGCCGGCTCGGGCAAGAGGGGCGGCAATAGACGCGGGTCGTGCGGACGGCGAACACGAAGCTGCCGTCGGCGGCGCGCGCGCGCTCCTGCACGGCGTGCCAGCATTGGTCCTCGGTCATCATCTCCACCATTCCGTCGGAAGACATGGTGGCTCTTCTAGAATTTCGCAGGCGGGCATTCTATCCGATCCTTGCCGCCAAAGGTTTGGCAAGGACGGGGCGCGGCGCGTTCAGATGGCGCTTTCGGGGAATTCGCCCCGGGCGTCGGAGACGACGATCGTGACGCCGGGCCTCGGCCTTTGGCCGTTGGGCGCGGTTCCGGGAGGCGGTGCGCGCTGTGCCGTGAGGCCGCGCGCCAGAATACGCGAATTGTCGACGCCGCCGGCGATGAGGGCATTGCCGACCGCGTCGGCGCGCGCCTGCGCGAGGCCGAGGCCGACGCCGGCAGTCTCGCCGCCGTCATTGAATCCCTCGACGAGGACGGTCCGCTCGGGATTGCGCCGCAGGAAGGCGGCAAGCTGTTCGATAACGGGAAGCGCGGCGGGTGCAAGCGTCGCCCCGTCGGCGGCGAACATGGTTTCGTCGAGCGCCAGGCTGCGCGACTCGCTCGTGGTCGGCAGCGCGGCCACCTGTTGCTCGAGCGCGGCGATGCCCGCGGCGGGCGGGGGCGAGGGGAGGGGCGACGTCGCGCTGGCGCCGCTGCCGGCAGCGCCCAGGAGCTTCGCGCGTTCGGCTGCGGCGGCGGCGATTTGATCCTGCGCCCGCTTCAGCTGCGCGGCTTCTTCGGCGATACGAGCGTGCCGATCGGCAAGGTAGGCGAAGAAGTCGACATCGCTCGGCGCGCCGCCCTGCCGCAGCAAGACCTCCGCCCGCTCCAGCTCGTCATGCGCCTGCCGCAGCTCGACGGGCGCGCGCTCGGCCGTATCGGGATCGCTCGCGGCGAGGGAATAGCTCGCCCGGGCTTGCCGCAGCGCGGCATCGGCTACGGCCCGGACGGCGCACG
This sequence comes from Alphaproteobacteria bacterium, assembly GCA_021325525.1. Classification (GTDB taxonomy): domain Bacteria; phylum Pseudomonadota; class Alphaproteobacteria; order ATCC43930; family CGMCC-115725; genus URHD0088. The sequence continues at coordinate 14,149 of JAJPHB010000056.1, read as the reverse complement.
CTCCGAGCCCGAGGAGCAGGACCGCGGCGACAAACCGCCGCGCGACATCCGTCGCCGAGCGATGCGTTGCCGCCTCCTTCACGATCCCGGCGCCGCCGGGACGCGCTGGCGCAGCGCTTCGAGATCGGTGCGGAAGGCCGTGGCGATCTCGGCGGTGGCGCGGGCGCGGGCGGTGACTTCGGCAAGCCGGGCATCGGCCTCCGCCTCCATCGCCAGCCGATGCGCGATGACGTCGTCACCCGCCTGCGCGGCCGCACGGGCTTGGCCGAGGCGCAGCCTTGCCGTCGCCAGCTCCTGCGGCGCATAGCGGGCGGCGCCGGCTCGCTCGGCTGCGGCGAGCGTCGTCCGGCTCACCGCGTATTGCGCGGCCGGAATATCGGCGCTGCCGCACCCGCCGAGGCCGGCCGCCGCCAGCAGCGCGAGGAGCGGAAGAGCGGATATGCGGGGCGTGCGGGCGGTCATGACGGCGTCCTGCGACCCCGATAACCCCCGGCGATCGGCTTCGTTCCGCCGGGCAACCGCCGGCAGAACGCCGCGGTGGCGCATGCTCCCGGGCTTGTCGCGTGAAAGGCGCCTTGCTTAAGCGCTCTTTAACCAGAAGTAACACAAGATATTGGCATTGTATTTCACACAGGGCACAAGGTGCTGAGACACTCCGAGAAGCGCCGCGTCCGGCGGAAAACCCGCAGGGACGCCGCGCAATACTCCCTCTTTGCTGCTGCGCCCGCCGTCGGCGCGGCCGATCTCCTGCATCTGCGGCGGCAGGCGCAGCTCTGTCATCGCCTCGCGGGCACTCTGCACCAGCGCGAGCTGCTCGAATTCCTCGCCCGCCTCGCCGAGGAGTTCGAGGCGCAGGCGGCGCGGCTCGAGGCGCGCGCCGGCGGCGATGCCGGCCCGCACCGCCCGCCGCCGCAAGAGAGCGACCTGCCACGTTAACTATCACGGGAAATCTGACCCGAAAGTTCCCCCTTTTCGCGTGGTCACTGCAACCTACATCAATCTTATGACTAGGGCAGGTTCAGGCTTTATCCTGGTTGTTGAGGACGATGCGGATGTCCGGGAGTTCGCGGTCCGCGTGCTGCGCGGCAGCGGCTATCGCGTGCTCGAAGCCGTGAATGGCGGCGTTGCCCTTGTCCTTCTCGAACAGGACCTGCCGATCGACCTTCTCTTTACCGACATCGTCATGCCGGGGGAACCGGACGGGATCGGCTTGGCGCAGCGGGCGCGGGCGATGCGGCCCGAGCTTCCCATCCTCTTGACGACGGGCTTTGCCGGGCTCGAGCGCTTGGGCGATGCCGCGCTCGGCGGCAAGCTGCTCGCCAAGCCCTACCGGCCGCGGCAATTGGAGCAGACGGTGGAGAGCTTGCTCGCGGCGCCAGGAAGCCACGGTTAGGGGTCAGCTCGGGCCGACGCGGAGCACCAGGAAGAGTCCCACCTTCGGCCCGGGGATCTCGGCAGGCGGCGGCCCGAACGGCGCCGAGCGCCGGACCGAGTCTTCGGCGGCGCGGTCGAGGATTTCGGCGCCGGAGGAGCGCTGCACGCTCATCTCGAGGAGCTGCCCGCCGCGATCGATAGTGAGATTGAGGACGACGATCCCGCTGAGCCCCAGCGAGCGGGCGAGCGGCGGATAGCTCATGTTCCGCATCACCTTGTCATAGGCGGCATTGAGATAAGGATCGCCCTCCAGTTCGCGCGGCACGGTGGGATCGTGCGGCATCGGCGGCGGCGCCGTGGCGCGCGAGGCCACCCGCGGCCGCGGTTTCTCCGCAGGCTTCGGCGGAATATGGACCGTCCGTTCTTCGGCCGGCGCCGCCGTCGGTGTCGGCTTCGGCTGCGGGATCGGCACGGCTTCCTCATGCGCTTCGGGGGCTGGCGGCGGAGCCTCGATCACCGCAACGGGATGCGGCTCGTGCGGCGCCGGCAATGGCTCTTCTGCCGGAGCGGGTTTCGCCGCCGGGGGCGGGGGCGCTGCGGGAAACGGAGAGGGAGCCTCCGGCACCGGCGCGCTCGGCAGCGGCGAGGCGGTCCGCTCGTTGGGGCCCGAGCGCCAGAGCTCCCGAGACGAGGGGGGAACCGCGGCGGCCGGCTTCAGGATGAGGGTGACGGGGATCGGCGGCGGAGGCTGCGGCTCCGCCCGGTGGAGCGGCGCCAGCAGGGAGGCGGCGACCGCGAGGTGCAGCAGGATCGCGGCAAGAATCGCGAGCCGGCGAAGCCGTTCCGGCCCCGCCCGAACGATAAGCCGTGCATCCGCGAAGAGATCCGGCCCGATTGCCGACAACGCCGTCCTGCTCCCGGTTCCATATCGCGGCCGGGCAAGGACCGATGCCGCGGCTGCGCCGGCGGGAGTCTACACGATTGCGGGCGGCCGGGCCCGATGTGGATGGGACGGCGCGTCAACCGGCGGCAGCGAGCGAGGAGGGAGCCGGGATCAGAGTCGGCATGGTGCTCGTCGCGTCATGGAGGCGCTGCGCCAGCGCCGTCGCTTCGTCCTTGGCGAAAGCCGCGGTCGAGCGGCAGAAGTACCAATCCTGCCCGCCGCCGCCATGGCCGGTGGTGACGGCGAGGTCGAAGCCCTTGCCGGCGAGATCGGCACAGAGCTTCTTGGCGCGCTCCTGATCATGGAAGGCGCCGATTTGGACGATGAAGCGGCGCCCTCGACGAGGCGCCTTCGCCTTCACGGCGGTCGCGGCGCTGGCCTCGGCGGCCGGCTCGGCGTCTGCGACTTGCGGCATCGCCTTCGCCTCCGCTGGCGTCGCAGCATCGGGTTCTGCCGCCGGCGCTCCCGCGTCGTGGCCCGGCGTCGCCGCCGCCGTTTCCGTTGCCGCGATCCTTGCCGGCGCGGCCGCCGCGGCCGCCGGCGCCGGAGTGGCCGGCGCTGCCGCGGCGATCGGCGAGGCCGCAGCCAGGCTCGCTTGCGGCGCATCCGCTGTCTCCGCCGGGCTTGCGGCCGGCGCCGCCGTCGATGACGGCGGAGCAGCGGGCGCGGCGGGCTGCGGCGCGGTTGCCGCGATCTTCGTGGGGGTGGGCGCCGTCTCCGCGCTCGCGGTCGGCGTTGCGTGGCTGACCTTCACCACTCGGGGCGGCTTCGGTGTTGCGGCCGGGGCGTCGCTGGGGGCGCTGGGGGCCGGCAAGGGCGCGCTGTCGACGACGGCGCGATTGGGCGGCGGCGCCGTGCCCATCGACGGGTCTGGCTTCGCATCGGCCGAGGTGTTGGGCTTTGCCGCGTCGGCCGTCGTCGCCTCGCCATTGGTGCCATGCGCCGGCGCATGCGCACCGATGATGGCGGCGGCGCGGGCTCGCGGATCGAGCCCGCGCAGCATCGCGTAATAGGCGATGTTGTTCTTGACGGATTGCTCGTCGAGATCGCGCCTGGCGATCGCCGCCGCTTTCTCGGTGTCGCCGGCAAGGCCATAGGCGAGGGCCAGATTCTGGCGCATCCGCGCGGTCGCGTCGGGGCTTGCGGCGGCCGCGCTCAGCGTCGTCGTCGCCTCGGCGAAATTGCCGGCGAGCGCCTGGGAGAGGCCGAGATTGTTGCGCAGCGCCAGATTGTCGGGCGCCAATTCGAGTCCTTGCGCGTAAGCCCGCTGCGCCACGCCGTAACGTCCGAGCAGGTCGTTGGCGACGCCGATGAGGCTGTAGATCTTCGGGTCCTTCTTGTGGGCGAGCGCGGCGTTGAGGTGGGTCAAAGCCAGCTCGGGCTGGTCGACGGCGAGGAGAACGCTGGCAAACCCGCGCTCGATATCCGCGTCGTCGGGCGCGAGCGCCAGCGCTTGGCGATAGGCTTCGCTGGCTTCGGTATAGGCTTGCTGATCGGCGAGCGTGGCGCCGAGACGCGCGAGCGGGACCGGGTCCTTCGGCTCGAGCTGGTGGGCGCGGCGATAGAGGTTGATCGCCGTCCCGGGATCGCCGCCGGCGCGCGTCGCATCGGCGATCCTCAGCACCGCCTTCTCGTTCGGCTTGTCGTTGGCGAGCCGGTCGGCGCCGGTATTGAGGCTGTCGACGCCCTGAGTGCCGTTCACGCATCCGGTGGCGAGAAGCGCGGCGAGGAGCGCCAAGCGGCGCGAGCGAGCCATGATGGGACCCCCGTTCATTGCGGCTGAAGCGGCGCTGCCGCCGCATCCGGTGCGGCACTGCCGCTGTTGCCGGCATAGCGGCGAAGCGCCGCGTCCAGCTCGTCGGGCGAGCGGTAATAGATGGTGAGCTTGCCGCCGCGGCGCGTCGGCTGCAGGCGCACCATGAGGCCGAGACCGCGGGCAAGCTGAGACTCGAGGTGGCTCGCCGCCGCGTCGAGGCGCGGCTTCGCGCGCCCGGCCGGCGGCCGAGTGTTCCGCACCAGAGCCTCGGTTTGGCGGACGCTGAGATGGCGCGCCGCGACGGTCTTGGCGAGCGGCGTCGGATCCGCGGCGCCGAGCAGGGCGCGCGCATGGCCGGCGCTGAGGGCGCCGTCCTCGAGGAGCCGCTTCACCGGCGCCGGCAAGCCGAGGAGCCGAAGCGTGTTGGCGATGTGGCTGCGGCTGCGCCCGAGATGATGCGCGAGCTCGTCCTGGGTCCAGCCGAATTCATCGAGCAGGCGGAAATAGGCTTGCGCCTCGTCGAGAGCCGTCAGATCGTCGCGCTGCAGGTTCTCGACGAGGGCGAGCATGATCGCGTCGCGGTCGCGCAGCGCCAGCACGACGACCGGCACTTCCCGCAATCCGGCGAGCTTTGCCGCTTCATAGCGGCGCAGCCCCGCGACGACCTCGTAATCGGCACCCGCGGGGCGAACGAGGATGGGGGCGAGGAGGCCATGCTCGGCGATGGAGGCGGCAAGCTGTGCCAGCCCTTCCGCATCGCAGCGCCGGCGGAGCGGCAGCGGATTGGGCATGAGGCGATCGAGCGGAAGGGAAACCGGCGCCGCCGCGCTGCTCTCGCCGGTCGCGAGCAGGCCGTCGAGCGATGGCGCGCCGTCGCGCGGCTCACCCGGTCCGCGGGTCAGCGCGATGATGCGCTCGAGCCAGGCACTGTCCTCCGCCGCCTGCGCGGCGGCATCGCTGTTCGCGGGTTCGGTCGACATTGCGCGTTCGAGGAGAGGCTGCGGGGCGCTCATCGCATGACTCGGGGGCCAAGGAGTGGCGCGCCACTCCGAATGTCACAGGCCGTGCATGATGCCGGGAGTTTGCTAAGCGATTGCTAACGATGAAATGCAATACGCGCAAAGGTTTCGTCGAATGCGAAGGGCCGAGAAAAGTCACGCCGGCACAAGAGGTTATAATGCCCGACGACAATGCGGCGCGAGGCCGCGAGGCGCTTCCGCGGCGGCGGCCTTTAATCGCTTTTTAAGCGCATTCGCCGCGAAGCCCCGCCGATCGGGACGCCGCGTCCGAGCGGGGTGCCTCGATGCGCCGCCTAATCGCGGTGCCGCTGCGTCAGGTCGGTGAGGCGCTGCAGGTCGAGAATGACGAGGCTGTCATGCTCGCGATGGAGGAGGCCGCGATGCGCAAGGTCGCTCAGAACCCGCGCCACGGTCTCGCGCGTCGTGCTCACCCGCGCGGCGATATCGCTGTGCACCGGGACGGGGTGAATGACCGCGGTGTTGGGCGGCCGCCCGCCGCCCGTCTTCGCTTGACGCAACAGCTCCGCATAGATGCGGTTCTGCGCGGCGAGGGTGGAAAGATCCATGATTCGCGCCGTCGATTGCCGGACGATCTCCGAGAGGCGACGCATGAAGGCGAGGCCCGCTTCGCGGTAGTGGAACAGCATGTCGACGAAGGCGTCGGCGGTCAGCGAGGCGGTCACGGTCTCCTCGGCGGCGAGAATATTGGCCGAGCGCGGCTCGCCGTCGATCGCCGCGAGCTCGCCGAAATAGCCGCCGGGACCGATCTCGTCGAAAATCACCTCGCGGTGTCCGGTGTCGCTGTAATCGACGACCCGCACCCGGCCGGAGACGACGAAATAGACGTCGTTGGAGAGCGTCTCGCGATCGATGATCTGCTCGCCGGCGGCCCAGCGCCGCCAGGCGCAGCGCCGCTCGATCGCTTGCCGCGAGGCGGCGTCGACGCAGGCGAAGACATCGATGCCGGCAAGGCTGCGCGGCAATTCAGCCTGCGGCGGCTTGTGACTTCCCTTCTCGCCTGCGCGCACGATGGGACCCGTCGATATCGCTCGGCACGGTACGCCCGTTTGCCGGCCTCGCTCCAAGATTTAGCGCCGTCGCCGCGCGATGTCCACCGCACGGCGGCGCGTGCAACCGCGGTTTGCTTTTCGCTTCCGCCGGTGCGGGGCGCGTGCTAGGCATCGCGCGGGCGCGGCCCGGTCTCTGCCGCGCCCTTTCAGTGCGCGTGTGGCCGTCGCCGGGGGCCCGGAATGGAGCAGCGCTGGGGCTTGCCGATCGTTGCCTGGCCGGCGCGGCTCAAGCCGACGCTGTGGGATCTGCTCGCGCTGCCGCTGGTGCTGGGCCTCCTCGCGCTCTTCGCCTGGGGCGGCTCGCAAATGAGCGCGCCCTACGCCTTCGGCCAGGAGCTGCCGATCTCGCTCGATCCGCGGGTCTTGCCGGCCTACGCGCTGCGGACCGTGCTGCGCATGTTCTGGGCGCTCGTTGCCTCGCTTCTCTTCAGCTTCGCCTATGCCGCGCTCGCGGCGAAAAGCCGGCAGGCCGAGAAGCTCCTCATTCCGGCGCTCGACGTCTTGCAATCCGTGCCGATCCTGGGATTCCTGTCGATCACGGTCACCGGCTTCATCGCGCTCTTTCCCGGCAGCCTGCTCGGCGTCGAATGCGCGGCGATCTTCGCCATCTTCACGAGCCAGGCCTGGAACATGACCTTCAGCGTCTTCCAGTCCTTCCGCACCCTGCCGGGGGAGCTCGTCGAGGCGGCGCGGATGTATCGCCTGACGGCCTGGGGCCGGTTCTGGCGCCTCGAAGTGCCGCATGCGATGCCGAACCTCGTCTGGAACATGATGATGTCGGTCTCGGGCGGCTGGTTCTTCGTCGTCGCCTCCGAGGCGATCACCGTCTCCGGGCAGACGATCATGCTGCCGGGCATCGGCTCATACATCGCGGTCGCGATCGAGAAAGGCAACCTCCGCGCGATCTTCTATGCCGTGCTCGTCATGTTCGTCGTCATCGTCCTCTACGACCAGCTCCTCTTCCGCCCGCTCCTCGCCTGGTCGCGGAAGTTCAAGCTGGAGGAGCTCGGCGAAGAGGAGCCGGCGCGGCCATGGTTCCTCGTCATGCTCCAGCGCGCCCGCATCTTCGATGCGGCCGAGCGCGGCGCGCGGCGTCTCCTCGAAAGCCTGCAGCGCGGGGCGGCGCGGCGAGCGCGGGGGAGCGCCGTGAGGCCGCGCCCGCATTTAGCGCTCCCGGAATGGGCCGAGCGGCTGTGGGATGCCACGATCGTCGTCATAGCCCTTGCCGGCCTCGCCTGGCTCGTCCTCTTCGTCCGCACCGGCGTCGCCTGGCCCGAATTCGGGCATGTCGTGCTGCTCGGCGCCGTGACGGCGCTCCGCGTCTTCGTCCTCATCGCCCTCGCTTCGCTGGTTTGGGTGCCGATCGGCGTCTGGATCGGCCTCCGGCCGGCGATCGCCGACCGGGCGCAGGCGATCGTGCAGTTCCTTGCGGCCTTTCCCGCCAACCTCTTCTTCCCCTTGGCGGCGCTCCTCATCCGCGCATACCACCTCAATGTCGAGATCTGGAGCAGCCCTCTCATGATCCTCGGCACGCAATGGTACATTGTCTTCAATGTCATCGGCGGCGCCGCGGCGCTGCCCGGCGATCTCCACTACGCCGCCAACAATCTCGGCGTCCGCGGCTGGCTCTGGTGGCGGCGCGTCGCTCTGCCCGGGATCTTCCCGGCCTATGTGACGGGGGCGGTCACCGCCGCCGGCGGCTCGTGGAACGCCAGCATCGTCGCCGAGGTCATCAAATGGCGAGGCGAGACCTACACGGCGACGGGGATCGGCGCCTATATCGCGCATTGGACGGATGTCGGCGACCAGCAGCGGATCGCGCTCGGAATCACCGTGCTCTGCCTCTACGTCATTCTCTTCAATCGCCTCTTCTGGCGGCGTCTCTACGATGTCGCCGCCGAGCGCCTGCGCATGGATTGAGGGTCGCATGGCAGAACCGGTATTGATGGCGGCCGAGGCCGTCAGCAAGAGCTTCAAGACGCCTGACCGGGCCGGAAGGCTCGTCCTCGACAATATCGATTTCCGCCTCAAGGAGAGCGAGATCGTCGCCATCCTCGGCAAGTCGGGCTCGGGCAAATCGACGTTCCTGCGCGTTCTCGCCGGCCTCATCGAGCCGAGCTCGGGCCGCGTCCTCTATCGCGGCAACGAGGTGCACGGGCCGGCGCAGGGCGTCGCCATGGTGTTCCAGAGCTTCGCGCTGTTCCCCTGGCTCACCGTCCTCGGCAATGTCGAGCTCGGTCTCGAGGCGCTCGGCACGCCGGCCGCGGAGCGGCGCGAGCGGGCGCTGGCGGCGATCGACCTCATCGGCCTCGACGGCTTCGAATCCGCCTATCCCAAGGAGCTGTCCGGCGGCATGCGCCAGCGCGTCGGCTTCGCCCGCGCCCTCGTCGTCGATCCCGACATCCTGCTCCTCGACGAGCCCTTCTCGGCCCTCGACGTGCTGACCGCCGAGACGCTGCGCGGCGATCTCATGGATCTCTGGATCGGACGGCGCATCCCGACCAAGGGCATCCTCTTCGTCTCGCACAATATCGAGGAGGCGGTCGAGATCGCCGACCGCATCGCCATCTTCGGCAGCGATCCCGGCTGCATCCGCTCGGAGATCGCCGTCAGCCTGCCGCGTCCGCGCGACGGCGGCAGTGCCGGCTTCCGGCAGATCGTCGACCAGGTCTATGCGCTGCTGACGACAAGCCCCGGCCGCGACGGCGGGCGGCGCGGCGCCAAGGCCGAACCCGGCATCGGCATCGCCTATCGCCTGCCCGCGGCGCCGGTCCAGCAGCTCTCGGGCCTCATCGATGCGCTTGTCGAGGCGCCTTATCACGGCCGCGCCGACCTGCCGCATCTCGCCGACACGGTCGGGCTCGAGACCGACGACATGCTGCCGCTCATCGAGGCTCTGCAGATTCTTGGCTTCGCCCATGTCGGCGGTGGCGACATCGAGTTGACGGCAGCGGGCCGCGCCTATTCCGAGGCCGACATCCAGCACCGCAAGGTGATCTTCGGCGAGCACCTCGTCCGCAACGTGCCGCTCGCCGCGCATATCCGCCGCATCCTCGACGATCGCCCCGGCCACCGTGCGCCCAAGGCCCGCTTCCAGCGCGAGCTCGAGGACCATCTCGACGAGGAGGAAGCGGACGAGCTGCTGGAGACGATCATCAATTGGGGCCGCCATGCCGAGCTCTTCGCCTATGATTACGACAGCGAGGTGCTGAGCCTCGAAAACCCTTAAGGCGCGTTCGGCGCGGGGCAGACCGCGTTTACGCAGGCGGCGCCGCGAGCCGAGGCCGTCAAGTGCTCCTCGCGCCGGCGCGATTGTGCTATTTTGGCGCGAGGCCAGGGCGGATGGCGCTCGTGACTCGAATCGATCCCGAGATCCGGCGCCGCCGCGGCCATATCGTCAAGACCACGGGCGACGGGTTTCTCGCCGAATTCGCCAATACCGTCGAAGCCGTCCACTGCGCCGTCGCCTTTCAGGGCGCAATCGAGCGCTTCAACGCTCCGATCGCCCCCAATCGCCGCTTGCGCCTGCGCGTCGGCATCAATCTCGGCGATGTCATCGTCGATGACGGCGATCTCTTCGGCGACAGCGTCAACATCGCCGCCCGCCTCGGGACGTTGGCCGATCCCGCCGGCATCGTCGTCTCGGGCGCCGTTCACGACCACATCCGAAAGAAGGTGCCCTACCGGATCAGTTTCTCGGCCGGCGCCGCGTCAAGAACATCGCCGAGCCCGTTCCGGTTTACCGCATCCTCGCGGATCGTGCGCGACGGCCGATACCGGCGGGGCGGCGCTTGCTTCTGGTCGCGACGGGCCTTCTTCTCGTGGTGGGCGCGACGGCGAGCTGGTCCTTCCGCGGGATGCTTGGCGAGGCTTGGCGCGGCAACGGCATCGCCGTCCCGGCGGCGCCGAGCGCCGCGCCGACAAACTTGGAACCGGCGAAGTCGGCGGCGCTGTCGCTTGCCTCGCCCCGCTGAGCCTCGCTCCGCTCACCCCTTCGGCCGCATGGTCGGGAAGGCGATGACGTCGCGGATCGAGGGGCTGTCGGTCAGCAGCATGACGAGGCGGTCGATGCCGATGCCGAGGCCGCCGGTGGGCGGCAGCCCGTATTCGAGGGCGGTCACGTAATCCTGGTCGAGCATCTGCGCTTCTTCATTGCCCCGCTCGCGCTCGCGCATCTGCGCCTCGAAGCGCGCCTGCTGGTCGCGGGGATCGGTGAGCTCGGAAAAGGCGTTCGCCACCTCCCAGCCATTGATGTAGCTCTCGAAACGTTCGACGAGGCGCGGATCGCCGCTGCGATGCAGCTTGGCGAGCGGCGAGATGTCGCGCGGGAAATCGGTGACGTGAATGGGCTGGACGAGCTCGGCTTCGACGCGATGGGCGAAGGCGGCTTCGAGGGCATGGCCCCAGCTCGCATCGCCGCCGATCTCGGCGCCGAGCCGCTGCGCCGCTGCCACCGCCGCCTTGGCGTCCGCGATGGCGAGGAAATCGACGCCGGTCTTCTCGGCGACGAGCGAGGCCATGGAGCGGCGCGGCCAGGGCGGCGTCAGGTCGATCGCCTTGCCGCCATAGGTGATTGTGGTGCCGCCGCTGGCCGCCCTCGCCGCGGCGGCGATCAGCGCCTCGGTCAGGCCCATGATGTCGCCGTAATCGGCATAGGCCTCGTAGAGTTCGAGCGAGGTGAATTCCGGATTGTGGCGCGGCGACAGCCCCTCGTTGCGAAAGCAGCGGTTGATCTCGAAGACCTTGTCGAAGCCGCCGACGATGAGGCGCTTCAGATGCAGCTCGGGGGCGATCCGCAGATAGAGGTCGATGTCGAGCGCATTGTGGTGGGTGACGAAGGGCTTCGCCGAGGCGCCGCCGGCGATGCCGTGCAGCATCGGCGTCTCGACTTCGAGATAGCCGCGTTCGAGCAGAAGGTTGCGCATCGCGGCGATGATGCGGCTGCGCTTGCGGAAGGTCTCGCGGCTCTCCGGGTTGACGATGAGGTCGAGGTAGCGCTGGCGGTAGCGCGTCTCGAGATCGGCGAGGCCATGGAATTTCTCGGGCAGCGGCAATAGCGCCTTGGCGAGGAGGGTGATGCGTGTCGCATTGACGGTAAGCTCGCCGCGCGGCGTGCGGCGGATGACGCCCTCGACGCCGATCAGGTCGCCGAGATCGAGCAGCTTCACGAGGGCGAGCTGCTCGGGCGAGAGGAAATCCTTGTGGCTGAAGATCTGGATCTTGCCCGAGGCGTCGTGGAGGTCGATGAACATGCCGCTGTTGCGGATGGCGCGGATGCGGCCGGCGATCGCCACCCGGTCCTCGGTCGTCGCTCCCGCCGGCAGCGCGGCGTAGCGGGCATCGAGCGCCGCCGCCTCGGCCGTGCGCTCGAAGCGGTAGGGGAAGGCATTGACGCCTTGCGCTTCGAGCGCGGCGAGCTTTTCCAGCCGGACGCGGCGGAATTCGTTCTCTTCCGGCATGGCGCCACTCCGTTAGAGCCGCGGGTGCTGCGACGGCGCCTTTTTAGCGGCTCGGCCCGGAATCGCAAGGCGCGGGGTGCCGGGGCCGCACGAAGCCATCAACGTGAACGATCGTTGCCGCCGGCTGTTGGCACCTATGGGCCAATCGCATATGGAACCGCTGGTGGAGCTTGCAAACACCGTGGGCCCGAAGCAGAGGCGACCGTCCTTGGCTTCAGCCCGGCGGCGCGTCTTCAGGGCCTTGGGGCCCGGCCTCATCACCGGCGCCTCCGACGACGATCCGTCCGGAATCGGCACTTACAGCCAAGCCGGCGCCCAGCTCGGTTTCGGCATCGGCTGGACGATGCTGCTCACCTACCCGCTCATGGTGGCGATCCAAGAGATCAGCGCCCGCATCGGCCGCACCACCGGCCATGGCATCGCCGGCAATATCGCGCGCCACTATCCCGATTGGCTGCTGCAGAGCCTCGTCCTCCTCCTCTTCGTCGCCAACATCATCAACATCGGCGCCGACCTCGGCGCAATGGCCGATGCGCTGAAGCTGCTGATCGGCGGCGTCGCGATCGTCTATGTCGCGCTCTTCGGCACGGTCTGCGTCGCCGCGCAGATCTGGCTTAAATACGCCCGCTATGCCGCCATCCTGCGCTGGTCGACGCTGTCGCTCTTCGGCTATGTCGCGACGCTGCTCGCGGTCCACGTCCCCTGGGGCGAGGCGCTGCGCGGCGTTTTCGTGCCGCGGATCGAGCTCAACGGCGATTTCATCACGACGCTTGTCGCGATTCTCGGCACCACCATCTCGCCCTATCTCTTCTTCTGGCAATCCGCGCTGGAGGCCGAAGACCAGCGCGTCAAGCCGGGCCGCCAGCCCCTCGTCGACGCGCCGGAGCAAGCGCCCAAGGCCGCAGCGCGCATTCGCCTCGACACGCTTGTCGGGATGGGCTTCTCGAACCTCATCGCCCTCTCGATCATCATCACCACGGCGGCGACGCTGCATCTGCGCGGCGTCACCGATATCGCCAGCTCGGCGCAGGCCGCCGAGGCGCTGCGTCCGATCGCCGGCGAGTTCGCCTTCGTCATCTTCGCGCTCGGCATCATCGGCACGGGGCTGTTGGCGGTGCCGGTGCTGGCGGGATCGGCAGCCTATGCCTTGGGCGAGGCGCGGCGCTGGCCCGTCGGGCTGGCGCGGCGGCCGCGGGAGGCGACGGCGTTCTATGCGGCGCTCGGTTCCGCAACGCTCATCGGCGTGCTGATGAACCTGACGCCGATCGACCCGATCAAGGCGCTTTACTGGAGCGCCGTCATCAACGGAGTCGCCGCCGCACCCGTGATGATCGTCATGATGCATATGAGCGCCCGGCGCAGCATCATGGGCGAATTGACCTTGGGTCCAGGCCTGCGCGCGCTCGGCTGGACTTCGACGGCGGCCATGGCGCTTTGCACCGTCGGCATGGTCGTCACCTGGCTGATGTGACGGGCGGCCCGGTTCCGGCGCCGCCCGCCTCCCGCGGCGTTCAGGCGCGCCCGACCGCCTTGTCGAACTCCTCGATCAGCGCCGTGGTGATGGGACCCGGGGTGAAGCGGTACTTGTCGATCTCGCCGACCGGCGTGATCTCGGCGGCGGTGCCGGTGAGGAAGACCTCCTGGGCGCGGGCGAGCTCCTCCGGCATGATCGCGCGCTCCACCACCTTGATCTGCCGGTTGCGGGCAAAGCCCATCACGGCGCGGCGCGTGATGCCGTCAAGGAAGCAATCGGGCGTCGGCGTGTGCAGCTCGCCGTCGATGCAGAGGAAGATGTTGGCGCCCGTCGCTTCGGCGATCTGGCCGCGCCAGTCGAGCATCAGCGCGTCGTGATAGCCTTCGGCCTCGGCATCGTGTTTGGAGAGCGTGCAGATCATGTAGAGGCCCGCCGCCTTCGAGGCGGTGGGCGCGGTGTTGGGCGCCGGCCGCGCCCATTTCGAGAACTTCATGCGGATGCCCTTCATTCTCGCCTCGGGCGAGAAATAGGAGCCCCAGGACCAGGTCGCGATGGCGACATGGATCTTGCTCTGCTGCGCCGAGACGCCCATCTGCTCGGCGCCGCGCCAGGCGAGCGGCCGCACATAGGCGTCGGCGAGCTTGTTCGCCGCGAGCGTGTCCTTTGTCGCCTGTTCGAGCTGCTCGCGCGTATAGGGAATCTCGAAGCCGAGGATGCGCGCCGAATCGAGCAGCCGCTGCGTGTGCTGACTCAGCTTGAAGACGGTGCCGCCATAGGCGCGTTCGCCCTCGAAGACGCAGCTCGCGTAATGCAAGGCGTGGGTCAGCACATGGATGCGTGCCTCCCGCCACGGCTTCAGCTCGCCGTCATACCAGATGAAACCGTCGCGGTCGTCGAAGGGAACGATGGACATGGCGGGAATCCTTGAATATTTCTGTTGCCGAGCGCCTCACAACGTGTCGCGGCCTGCGCCCGACACGTAACATTCGATCCGAATTAAGTCAACATGTCTGACATAAAATCCGGCGCCAACCTGCTCTTCCTGCGCGAGGAG
>JAJPHB010000155.1 GCA_021325525.1 Alphaproteobacteria bacterium | reverse complement strand
GACGCCCTCGGCGACCGCCGCCTTGGTGGCGCTGATGGCATCGTCCAACGCTTCCTTGCGCGACTTCATCTCGGCCTCGGACGGCGCCCCCACCCGCACGACGGCGACGCCGCCGGAGAGCTTCGCCAAGCGCTCCTGCAATTTCTCGCGGTCGTAGTCGGAGGTCGTGTTCTCGATCTCGCGCTTGATCTGCTCGATGCGGCCCTGGATCTCCGCGCGATGGCCGGCGCCGCCGATGATTTTCGTGCTGTCCTTGTCGATGACGACGCGGCTCGCACGACCGAGCTGCTTGATCGCGATGTTTTCGAGCTTGAGACCAAGCTCCTCGGAGATGACGAGACCGCCGGTGAGCACCGCGATGTCCTGCAGCATCGAACTTGCGGCGATCGCCGAACCCCGGCGCTTTGATCGCGCAGCTCCTGAGCCCGCCGCGCAGCCGGTTGACGATCAGCGTCGCGAACGCCTCTCCCTCGACGTCTTCCGCGACGACGAGCAAGGGCACTCCGGTCTTCACCGCCTGTTCGAGCAGCGGCACAAAATCGTTGAGCGCGCCGATCTTCCGGTCCGAAAGCAGGATGCGGCAGTCTTCGAACACCGCCGCCATTTTCTCCGCATCGGTGATGAAGTAAGGCGACAGAAAGCCGCGGTCGAACTGCATGCCTTCGACGACTTCGAGCACGGTCTCGGTCGTTTTCGACTCCTCGACCGTGATCACGCCCTCGGCGCCGACCTTGTCTATGGCATCGGCGACCGCGGCCCGAGGGTCACGCGCACCGCATCGGCGAGTTGCGTTGCGCCATGCAGGATCTTTTCGCGCGCGGCGGATCGGAAGAGGATTTGCTTATGCGCCATCGGGCGTTCTCCGGCAGAGCGGAAACGGCCGCCAAACCATACAGCGCATCGCCGCCGTACCCTTGACCTGCATCAACGGGCGCGATCTGCGCCTATGGAGAAGCGCGGCGATCCGGCAAAACCGGTAAGCTCGCGACGCCTCGGGCGAGTGCCCCTGATGCTAATCCCCCGCCGGCGCCGGCACCGCTCCGGCGCGCGCCAGATCGAGAATGCGGTCGTGGAATTGGCGCAGGGTCGAGCGGTGGCCGACGCTGACGATCGTCGGCCGCCAGGGCAGCTCGCGCAGTATGCGGTAGAGCATTGCTTCGCCGCCCTCGTCGAGCGCGGCGGTCGCCTCGTCGAGGAAGATCGTCTGGGGCTCGGCGAGGAGGATGCGGGCGAAGGCGAGGCGCTGCTGCTCGCCGCCCGAGAGGCGCTGCGCCCAGAGATCGTCCGTGTCGAGCTCGCCGGCGAGATGGCCGAGGCCGACCCGCTCCAGCACGGCGACGAGGCGCTCGCGGGGGACGCCGGCGCCATCATCGGGATAGAGGAGGGCGTGGCGCAAGGTGCCGAGCGGGATATAGGCCTTCTGCGGCAGGAAGAAGGCGCGGCCCTCGCCGATTCGCACCTTGCCGCGCCCGAACGGCCAGATGCCGGCGATGGCGCGCAGCAGCGTCGATTTACCAGTGCCTGTCGGTCCCATGATGAGCATCGACTGGCCGGCGGGCACCGTGAAGTCGACATGCTCGCGCAGCGGCCGGCCATCGGGCAGGTCGAGGGCGAGGTCGGCGACGGCGACGCCGGCGTCGCGATGCTCGATCGCGATCGGCTGCGGCGCCTGCAGCCCCGATTGGATCTCCTCGACGCGGTCGCGGAAGGTCGCGAGACGGGAGACGACCGCCTGCCAATTGGCGATGTCCGTATACGCGTTGATGATGTAGGCGAGCGAGCCCTGGAGCTGGATGAAGGCATCGGCCGTCTGCTGAATGACGCCGAGATGCAGCCTCTCGCCGAAATAGCGCGGCGCGACGATGATGTAGGGAAAGATGACCGCCGCCTGGTTGTAGCCGTTGACATACCAGCCGAGCAGCCGCTGCCGCAGCATGATGCCCCAGAAATTGGTGAAGACGCGGCCGAAGCGGCGCCAGAAGATGTCGAATTCGCGCGCCTCGCCGCGATAGAAGGCGACGCTCTCGGTGTTCTCGCGCAGGCGCACGAGGCTGAAGCGGAGATCGGCCTCGAAGCGCTGCTGGTCGAAGTTCAAGGCGACGAGCGGGCGGCCGAGGCGGATCGTCAGCCAAGTGCCGATGACGGTGTAGATGAGGGCGGCCCAGAACATGTAGCCGGGGACGCTGATCGCGCCCGAGGCGCCGAGCGGAATCGCCAGCGCGCCCGAGAGATCCCACAGGATGAAGGAGAAGGAGATCGCTGAGATGACGTTGGTGAGCAGGCCCAGCGACAAGTTGAGGGTCTTCTCGGGGAACTGACTCAGATCCTCGGAAATGCGCTGGTCGGGGTTGTCGGTGTGGTCGCTGCCGAGCTGGAGCCGATAATAGGTCTGGTCGCGCAGCCATTCATGGAGGTAGACATCCGTCATCCACCGCCGCCAGCGGATCTGCAGCATCTGCTGGAGGTAGGTCTGGTAGACGGCCATCAGGACAAAGGCGCCGGCGAGGACCGTGAACAGGCCGAGCTGATAGAAGAAGCCGCTCTCGTCGTAATTCTGCAGCGTGTTGTAGAAGTCGTTGCGCCAGGAATTGAGGCGTACATTGATCCAGACCTGGGCGAGGCTGAGCGCGACGACGGCGGCCAGCAGCCCGCGCGCCGCCCAACGCTCCTCGGAGAACCAGTAAGGTCGGGCAATTCGCCAGGCTTCGCGCAGGATGTTGCGTCGCGTCGTCTGTGCCATAGTGCTTTGTCCTCGAAACCTGCGGAGCGCGGCCGAGCGGCGGCCGGTCGTCTCCCTATAATGAAGAACGGTTCGCGATGTCGATTGCCGATGATGCCGCGGAGCCGCTTTCCCGCGGCGCTTTCACCGATGCCGGGCTGCTCGCCCGCGGCGTTTGCCGCGCCTTGGCCGAGCGCGGTTACGCGACGCTCCTCGAGTTCAGCCTGGCGAGCGGACGGCGCGCCGACGTGCTGGCGCTCGGGCGCGGCGGCGAGATCGCCATCATCGAGATCAAATCCTCGCTCGCCGATTTCCGCGCCGACCGTAAATGGCGGCAATATCGCGAGTTCTGCGACCGCCTCTATTTCGCAGTCGCCGCCGACTTCCCGCGCGAGCTCATCCCCGCGGAATGCGGCCTCATCATCGCCGACTCCTTCGGCGCCGCGGTGCTGCGCGAGGCGGAACCGCGCCGGCTCGATGCGGCGCGGCGCAAGGCGGTGACGCTGCGCTTCGCCCGCGCGGCCGCGCAGCGGCTGCGGCGGCTCACGGATCCCGGGGGCGGCGAGGGCGAGTTGCTCTGAGGCGGCGGGGTCCTGCGGTCAGCGCGAGGCGACCATGCCGCCGGCGCCCAGCGGATTGTCGGGGATACGCCGCGCCGGATCGCGCTTCTGCGTTTCCAGCAGCACGTCGCGCGCGATCGGCGCCGCGACGGCGCCGCCTTCGCCGGCGCTGACGCCGCCATGCTCGACGACGACGGCGCAGACATAGCGCGGTGCCGTCACCGGCGCGAAGGAGATGAAGAGCGCGTGGTCGCGCTCCTTCCACGGCACGTCCTGGATCTTGTGCAACCCGTGCTCGCGCTCGGCGAGGCTGATGTGGCGGACCTGCGCCGTGCCGGTCTTGCCGCCCATGGCGAAGGCCGGGTCCTCAATCCGCGCGTGATAGGCGGTGCCGTGCGGCTCGTTGACGACGCCGAACATGCCGTTGAGGATGATCTCGACATGCTTCGGCTTGAAGTCGAGCGGGGCGAAGGCGGGATCGGGCACCTGCGCCACCGCCTCGCCGGGGGTCATGATCCCCTGCTTGCGCGTGAGGCGCGGCTCGACCGCCCGGCCGGTGACGAGGCGTCCCACATAAGTCGCGAGCTGAAGCGGCGTCACCGAGACGTAGCTCTGACCGATGCCGCAGCTGATCGTATCGCCGCGCTGCCAGGAAATGCCCGTCGTCGCCTTCTTCCAGCTCGTCGTCGGGATAAGGCCGGCGCGCTCGCCCGGAATGTCGATGCCGAGGACCTGGCCGAGGCCGAAGCGCTTCGCCATCGCGGCGATGCGGTCGATGCCGAGGAGATCGGCGCAATGATAGAAGAAGACGTCGCAGGATTCCTTGATGGCGCGGCGCACCGATAGGCGGCCGTGCCCGCCCTTCTTCCAGCAATGGAAGACGGTGTTGCCGAGCTCGAACTGGCCGGGGCAGAAGAATTCCGTATCGGTGGTGATGACGCCGTTTTCGAGCGCCGTCATCGCCACCATCGGCTTGAAGGTCGAGCCGGGCGCGTAGACGCCGCTGATCGCCTTGTCGCTGAGCGGGTTGCGCGGGTCGGTCGAGAGCTCCTTCCATTGCTCGGGGGTGAGGCCCGCCGCGAAGGCGCCGGGGTCGTAGCCGGGCGCCGAGGCGAGCGCCAGCACCTCGCCCGTGAAGGCGTCCATGACGACGCAGGAGGCGCTGCCCTCGTCGCCGCAGCGCCGCATCGCCAAATCCTGCAAGGCCATGTCGAGAGTGAGCGCGATCTCCTCGCCGGGCTCGCCCTCCTTGCGCGACAGCTCGCGGATGACGCGGCCGAGGGAGTTGACCTCTACCTGGCTCGACCCCGCCTTGCCGCGCAGCTCGAGATCGTGCGCCTTCTCGATTCCGTTCTTGCCGATGCGGAAATCGGGCAGCTCCAGCAGCGGGTCGTCGACGCCTTCGAGCTCCTTCTCGGAGACGGCGGCGACATAGCCCACGACATGCGAGACCGCCTCGCCGAAGGGGTAGTGGCGGGCGAGGCCGCGCTCGATCGAGACGCCCGGCAATTCGGGCGTGTTCACCTCGATCCGGGCCATCTCGTCCCAGCTCAGATTTTCGCGGATCGAGACGGGCACGAAGCTGTGCTTGCGGCGGAGATCGCGCATGACGCGCCGGCGGTCGGCGTCGCTGAGCGGGATCAGCGTGTCGACGGCGGCGAGCGTCGCCTGGATGTCGCCCGCTTGCTCAGCCACCATCTCGACGCGGTAGGTCGGCTCGTTATTGGCCAGCGCAATGCCGAAGCGGTCGACGATGCGCCCGCGCGGCGGCGCCAGCAGGCGGATGTTGATGCGGTTCTCGTCCGCGAGCGTCGTGAAGCGCTTGGCCTCGATGACCTGCAGGTAGTACATGCGCCCGGCCAAGGTCGCGAGGAGCGCCACCTTGCCGCCGGCGAGGACGAGCGCCCGGCGGGTCAGCAAGGTCGAGCGTTGGATCTCGCGCTTCATGAGAGGCCTCGATCGGGGGCGGCGGGAGAGGCGAAACCGCCGGCCGGCCCGTAGCCCATGGTCCGACAGAACTAGAAAAAAACAAGGTTAAATCTTGGTGAAGCTATGCGTTGAGAGCAGGCGGCTCGACGGAGCTCCGTCTTGCTGGGGAGAGCGCACATGTTCTCTCCCTCTTGCGGGGGGCGTTCGCCACCCGCAAATCGTGCGCCCGAACACCCCCACCCCCGACCCGCCCCCGTCGAGAGGGAGGGTGATTGAATGGTCGAAGGGGAGGGGGTGATCCGACGAAGGCGTCGAGAACGCCGCTACGACGCTTTCGCCGCCACGGTCGCGGCGGTCTGGCCGAAGAGAATCTTCTTCGCGTCCTCGGTCATGGTCGCGGGCGGGTTGGGGTTGATTTCCTTCGCCCGGTCGTAGGCGCGCTTCGTCGCCGGCCGCTCGCGGATCGCCTCGAACCAGCGCTTCAGATGCGGGAAGTCTTCGAGCTTCTGCCCCTGCCGCTCATAGGGCACGATCCAGGGATATGCCGCAATGTCGGCGATCGAGTACTCGTCGGCGACGAATTCGTGCTCGGCAAGGCGCTTGTCGAGGACGCCGTAGAGCCGGTTCGTTTCCTTGACGTAACGGTCGATCGCGTACGGGATCTTCTCGGGCGCATAATTGCTGAAATGGTGGTTCTGGCCGGCCATCGGCCCCAGCCCCGCCATTTGCCAGAAAAGCCATTCGAGAGCGGCCGCGCGGCCGCGCAGGCTCTTCGGAATGAGCTTGCCGGTCTTGTCGGCGAGATAGAGGAGGATGGCGCCCGATTCGAAGAGCGAGACCGGCGCGCCGCCATCGGCCGGCTTGCGGTCAAGGATGGCCGGAATGCGGTTGTTGGGCGCGACGGCGAGGAACTCCCGCTTGAACTGCTCGCCCTTGCCGATATTGATCGGGATGAGGCGGTATTCGAGGCCCGTCTCCTCGAGGAACATCGTCACCTTGTGCCCGTTGGGCGTCGTCCAGTAATAAACGTCGATCATTCTTACCGTCCTTCCATGAGCTGGGGGTCAATCGACGTGAGCCTCGGCCGGCGATGCTAGCCGATTCGAGGGGACGGGTCAGTCACGCTCTCGTGCGCGGGGGATCCGGCTCAGGAGCCGACGCGCAACGTCGCGGTGAGGCCGCGCAGCAGCGCGAGAACGCTGAGCGCCGTGATCTTGCCGGTGCGCGGATTCTCGTCCGAGGGCACGCCCGCGATCGTCATGGTGAAGCGCGCCGCCTCCGCCTCCACCTCGATCGTATGCGTGTTGCGCTCGAGCGCGGGATCGGCCCAGATTTCAAGCTCCGTCGCATCGGCGCCGATGCCCGCGAGGCTCAGCGCCGCCGCGACATTGACATTGGCGGGAAAGCCGCGCGCCCCCTCGCGCGCCGTCCCGGCGAAGACGCGGAGCGGCGCCGTCAGCCCCTCGACGGAGATGTTGTTGGCGAGGAGATAGGGCGCGCCCGCCAGCCCCTTCGGCGGCTTCCGCGTCACCATGCGGACGCGGTGGACCTTGCCCTCGGCGGCGGCGCGCACCGCATCGAGGCCGAGCAGCGCGCCCGTCGGCACGAGGATGCGCGCGCCCGTCGCGCGCGCCTTGGCGACGAGATCGTCATGGACGAGCAGCATGCCGACGCTGAGCGGCACGAAGATCTTGCCGGCCGCAATGACCGGCGCGGCAATCGCGGCGAATTGCGCCGCCGGCAGGCACTCGATGACGAGGTCGGAGCGCGCGGCGAGCTCGGGGAAAGCCAGGATATCGGCGGCGAGGTTCTTGCTGCGGAGGAAATCCCGGGCCTTGCCCGGATCGCGTGCCGCCACCGCTTCGAGGCGCAGCCCCGGAATGCCGGCGGCGAGCCCGGCGGCGACGCCGCGCCCGATGGCGCCGAGCCCGGCGATGCCGATCGCCAAATCCCTCTGCCGGTTCTCCGCCACGACGCTCTCCCTTGGTGCCGTATCCCGGCATGATGGATTGGCGGCCGCCTTCGAGGCAAGGCGGCGAGCCGCGCTGTGATCGCCGTCACGTCCGGCGCCGCTGCACGGGCGTTTCTGTGACGGCGGTCACAACCAAGAGCTGCGGAAATCGATAGAAACCTCCGACTACGCGCGGAGCTTATTGGCGCGCGAGCCTCTCTGGCGGGAGCCGGGCCATGGCGAAACTCCTCGTCATCGACGATGATCGGGCCTACCGGGAATATCTGGACCGCGTGCTGACGCGCGCCGGGCATTCGGTGACGACCGCGGCCAACGGCGCGCGGATCGTGCAGATCGCGAAAGAGGCGTCGTTCGACGCGGTCCTCACCGACCTCTACATGCCCGAATGCGACGGCATCGAGACGATCGCGCGGCTGCGCGCCGTGCTGCCGCATCTGCCCATCATCGGCATGACCGGCAATGCCGGCGCGGTCGACGATCCGTGCAGCCGCGCCATGCGCCTCTTCGGCGCCGTCGCCGTGCTGGAAAAGCCCTTGGACCGCCAGCGCCTTCTCGCCACGATCGAAGGAGCCATCGCCGCCGCGGCGGCGGCGCGGGCGGGCCGGCCGGCGCGGCCGCGCGACCGCCGCTCCTGCCGCGTCGCCTGACAGCGGGGTGGGGGCGCGCTATATCCTCGATCCGAGAGGAGCGCGCCATGCCGTTCGCGATCGATCGCTTCTGCCGGATCCTCGTCGAATCCATGCCCGACGCCGTCGTCTTCGCCGATCGCGACGGCGCGATCGGCTTCTGGAACCGCGGCGCCGAGCGCATCTTCGGCTGGTCCGCGGCGGAGGCGGTCGGACGCTCGCTCGACCTCATCATCCCGGAAGGGCTGCGTGCGCGCCATTGGGAGGGCTACCGCCGCACCATGGCGAGCGGCGAGAGCCGCTATGGCGCAGGCGACTTGTTGTCGGTGCCGGCGCTGCGCAAGGACGGCGTCCGCATCTCGGTCGAGTTCACGATCGTGCCGTTCCGCGACGAGGGCGGGCAAATGGCCGGGATCGCCGCGGTCATGCGCGATGTGACGGCGCGCTTCGAGGAGTTGAAGGCGCTGCGCCGCCAAGCCGCCGGAAAAGGGGCCTGAGCCGGGGCGGCTGGCCTCGCCTTCGCGATGGCGGCGCCGGGGCGCATCCGCATCGGCATTTCCGGCTGGCGCTACCCGCCCTGGCGCCGCGGCGCCTTCTATCCCCAGGGGCTGCCGCAGCGGCGCGAACTCGCCTATGCGGCCGGGCTCTTCGCCACCATCGAGATCAACGGCACCTTCTATTCGCTGCAGCGGCCGGAGCGCTTTGCCGAGTGGCATGCCGCGACGCCTCGGGGCTTCGTCTTCGCCGTGAAGGGCGGGCGCTTCATCACCCATATGAAGAAGCTGAAGGATGTCGAGGCGCCACTCGCCAATTTCTTCGCCTCGGGCGTGCTCCGCCTCAAAGAGAAGCTGGGCCCCATCCTCTGGCAATTCCCGCCCAATCTCGGTTTCGACGAGGCGCGGTTCGAGGCGTTCTTCGCGCTCCTGCCGCGCGACACCGACGCCGCGGCGCGGCTCGCCCGGCGGCACGACCATCGCGTCGCCGGCCGCGCCTTCTTCGAGGCGCAACCGACGCGGTCCATCCGTCACGCCGTCGAGATTCGCCACGAGAGCTTCCGCACGCCGCGCTTCGTCGCCCTCCTCCGCCGCCACCGCATCGCCCTCGTCTTCGCCGACGCGGTCGGCTGGCCCTATTTCGAGGATGTGACGGCGGATTTCCTCTACCTTCGCTTCCACGGCTCGGAAGAGCTCTATGCGAGCGGCTATTCGGAAGCGGCGCTCGATCGCTGGGCGGCACGGATCGCGCGCTGGGCGGCGGGCGGCGAGCCCCGAGACCGCGATTGCGCCAGCCCGGAGCCGCCGCCCCGTCGCGGCAGGCGCGACGTCTATGCCTATTTCGACAACGACGCCAAGGTCCGCGCCCCCTTCGACGCGCAGAGCCTCGCGGCGAAGCTGCGGGGATTCCCGGCCTCGTCCACCGTCCGCTGAAGGTCCATTTTCCGATCGCGGCGAATGTTCGATCGCGGCGAATTGAAATCCCGCGATGATCATACCATTATCATGCGCAGGGGACCGCGATCGAGCTGAACGGAAAAGTCGTTTCCGTCGCCAGCGCCGCGGACCGCCTGGCTGCGGAGATGCGCGATTTCGACCGCCGCCTCGTCCCCCTCGAAACGATCGTCGAGATCGCCAGGCCCGATGCCGGCGTGTTGCGGCTCGCGCGCGATCGAAGCGGCCATGAACCCGAGAGGTGACGGCATCAATGCTTCGCCGTGATGATCGGCGAGTGCAGAAGCCCGCGACGTCCAACCACAAGGACAGGAAGGCACAAAGCAAGGGCGCCGCGCCGGCGACCTGATCGCCGGCCGCATGTTCATGGGCGCTCCCCGTCCGCGAAGATTCCTCCGTGCCTTTGTCTTCGTGGTGAACAACGCGCGCGGCCGCGTGCTCATTGGCGGCTTCGTGCCCGGCGCTTCGGTTGCGCTTGCCCGCCCCCGCCCCTATGTTCCAGCCGTCTCCCTCAGGCCCGCCGCATGACCGATCTCCGCCACATCCGCAACTTCGCCATCATCGCGCATATCGACCATGGCAAATCGACGCTCGCCGACCGCCTCATCCAGGCCTGCGGCGGGCTCGCCGAGCGCGAGATGCGCGAGCAGGTGCTCGACAACATGGAGATCGAGCGCGAGCGCGGCATCACCATCAAGGCGCAGACCGTGCGCCTCACCTACCGGGCGAAGAACGGCGAAACCTATGAGCTGAACCTCATGGACACGCCGGGCCATGTCGACTTCACCTACGAGGTGAGCCGGTCCTTGGCCGCTTGCGAGGGCTCGCTCCTCGTCGTCGATGCGAGCCAGGGCGTCGAGGCGCAGACCCTCGCCAATGTCTACCAGGCGATCGAGGCCAATCACGAGATCGTCCCCGTCCTCAACAAGATCGATTTGCCGGCGGCCGAGCCCGAGCGCGTCAAGGAGCAGATCGAGGAGGTGATCGGCCTCGACGCCTCCCACGCCGTCATGATCTCGGCCAAGACCGGGCTCGGCATCGACGCGGTGCTGGAGGCTCTGGTCGAGCGCCTGCCGCCGCCCCAAGGCGACCGCGAGGCGCCGCTGAAGGCCCTTCTCGTCGACAGCTGGTACGACCAGTATCTCGGCGTCGTCATCCTGGTCCGTGTCAAGGACGGCGTGCTGCGGCCCGGCATGAAGGTGCGCCTCATGGCGACGGGCGCCGTCCACCCCGTCGAGCGCACCGGCGTCTTCACGCCGAAGGGCGTGCCCATCGACGAGCTCGGCCCCGGCGAGGTCGGCTTCATCACCGCCGGCATCAAGACCGTCGCCGACTGCCGCGTTGGCGACACCATCACCGAGGATCGCCGGCCGGCGGCGGCGCCGCTCCCCGGCTTCAAGCCGGTGCAGTCCGTCGTCTTTTGCGGCCTCTTCCCGACCGACGCCGCCGATTACGAGCGGCTGCGCGACAGCCTGGCGAAGCTCCGTCTCAACGACGCCAGCTTCGAATACGAGCCCGAGACCTCGGCGGCTCTCGGCTTCGGCTTCCGCTGCGGCTTCCTCGGCCTCCTCCACCTCGAGATCATTCAAGAGCGTCTGGAGCGCGAATTCGACCTCGACCTCATCACGACGGCGCCCTCCGTCGTCTACAAGATCCACCTGACGAATGGCGAGGTGATGGCGCTGCACAACCCGGCCGACATGCCGGATCCGGTGCGCATCGACCATATCGAGGAGCCGTGGATCAAGGCGACGATCCTCGTCCCCGACGCCTATCTCGGGCCCGTGCTGACGCTCTGCCAGGAGCGGCGCGGCATCCAGAAGGACCTCACTTATGCCGGCAGCCGGGCGATGGTGGTCTATCGCCTGCCCTTGAACGAGGTGGTGTTCGACTTCTACGACCGCCTCAAATCATTGAGCCGCGGCTATGCCAGCTTCGACTACCAGATGGACGGCTATGCCGAGGGCGATCTCGTCCTCATGAACATCCTCGTCAATTCCGAGCCCGTCGACGCCCTCGCCGTCATCGTCCACCGCAGCGCCGCCGAGAAGCGCGGGCGCGCGCTCTGCGAGCGCCTCAAGGAGCTGATCCCGCGCCAGCTCTTCGCCATCGCCATCCAGGCGGCGATCGGCGGCCGCATCATCGCGCGCGAGACGGTGAAGCCGTTCCGCAAGGACGTCCTCGCCAAATGCTATGGCGGCGACGTGACGCGCAAGCGCAAGCTCCTCGAGAAGCAGAAAGAGGGCCGCAAGCGCATGCGCCAGTTCGGCAAGGTCGAGATCCCGCAATCGGCCTTCCTCGCCGCGCTCAAAATGGGCGATAGCTGAGGCGGCGGCCGCGGCTCAGCGGCGGCGCCGCCGCGCCCGCGCGCGCTCGCGGCGGCCGCGGCAGAGCAGGAGGAGCAGGGCGCCGAGGACGAGCAGCGTCGGAAAGGCGTACCAGAGCAATACCGGCTGCACGATCCAGTCCCAGAGCGGCGGGTAGATATGGCGCTGGATCGCCGGCTGCAGCAATTCGAGGCTCGTCGGGTCGAGGTCGAACCAGAGCTGGCCGATGGCGATCGGGGCGAAGCGGCCGTCGCCATACCAGGCGAAGAGGTCGCGGCCGAGGACGATGAGGCCGCAGAGAATGACGAGCCAGCCCAGCAGGCGCCCGAGGATCATGGGCTGCCTCTCCCCCTCGATTGCGTTTCAGCACCTTAGCAGCCTCGCGCCTGCGGCGACAACTCGCGGCGCCGCCGCCGCGTCGGCGCTTGGGCGCTTGGCTTGGGGCGCTTGGTTGCTTCCCGCCATGGCCTCCGCTAGTCTCCGCGCCCGGTCGGCGCCGCCCGCGACAGCGCGGGGCGGCGCGCCGGGGAGGGGTGGCCGAGCGGTCGAAGGCGCACGCCTGGAAAGTGTGTAGACGGTGATGAATCGTCTCGCGGGTTCGAATCCCGCCCCCTCCGCCACTTCAGAACAGAACTGCGAACTCAGCTTGCCTTGCGGGACAGCGTGAGCGGCAGGTCCAGCTCGACCCGGTCGTGCATAACCTTGGGCGTGATGCGTCCCCGCTCGCCGCGTTCGAGGCGGACCAGGCCGTAACCTTCCATGGTCCTGAGCGTGCGCGACAAGTTCGACTTGGCCTTGCCGGTGATGCGCGCCAGCTCGTCGAGCGACCCCGGCGCCTTCTCGGCGATGACGCGCAGCAGCTCGCGATTGCCGGCTGACAGGACCTTGG
>JAJPHB010000151.1 GCA_021325525.1 Alphaproteobacteria bacterium | reverse complement strand
TCGCCGCCGAGGGGCGCCTCTCGCCGCTGCGGCAGGCGGCGGGCATCGCCACCATCGACTGGCGCTATCCGCAGATCGCCATCGTCTGCACCGTCCATCACGAGCGGCCGCATCTCGGCATCGCGGTCGAGCACTTCCTGCCGGCGGGGCCCTTCGCCATCCTGCCGATGACCGGCGACCGCTCTTCGATCGTGTGGACGGAGCACGCGGCCGCGGTGCCGCGCCTCATGGCGCTCGCCGAGGCGGAGTTCCGCGCCGAGCTCGCCCGCCGCTTCGGCGACTTTCTCGGCCGGCTGGAGCTGGTGGGGCCGCGCTGGAGCTATCCGCTGTCGCTCATGCATGCCGCGCGCTATGTGGCGCCGCGCCTCGCCCTCATCGGCGACGCCGCGCATGTCATTCACCCCATCGCTGGCCAGGGCTTCAACCTCGGCCTCCGCGACGCGGCGGCGCTCGCCGAGACCCTCGTCGATGCGCGCCGCCTCGGCCGCGACATCGGCGACATCGACGTCCTCGAGCGCTACGAGCGCTGGCGCCGCTTCGACAATGTGACGCTGGCGGCGGTGACCGACGGCCTCAACCGCCTCTTCTCCAACGCGATCGCTCCGGTTGCCCTCGCCCGCGACCTCGGCCTTGCCGCCGTCGACCGCCTGCCGCCGCTGAAGCGCTTCCTCATGCGCCACGCCATGGGCCTCGTCGGCACCCTGCCGCGGCTCGTCCGAGGGGAGCGGCTTTAGCGACGGACAAGGCGCGACAATCCTGATCCACAACAAGAAGGCGTAGCCGGTCGCGCCTACGCCGTCGACTGACGACGGCCCTGAAGCGCGCGTCCGCCGTAGTCAGTGGCGCGCGTCGCGCTTCGGCAAGCGCAAGGTAGAAGCCGTCATTGATCGGATGGCCGAGCTCCTTGGCGATATCAAGAGCGCGCCGCATCAAGGGTGCTGTCGGGGCAGGATGAGCGAAGAGGCCGGCAGTTCGCGGGCGGTTTCGTCGATTTGCCGAGCCGATGCTTCGCCGACGCGGAGCTTTCTCGCGTCCGGTCCGGCGGGGCGGATTATCGGTCCAGCCCGCGCTTTTCGAGCGCGGCGAGATAGGCGGCCCAGCGCGTCGGCTGTTCCTCGCCGAGTTGGTAGAGGTATTTCCACGAGAAGATGCCGGTGTCGTGGCCGTCGTCGAAGACGATGCGGATGGCGTAGTTGCCGACCGGCTCGAGGCGGAGAATGGCGACCTGCGATTTGCCGGGCACGAGCTGCTTCTGCGTGGGGCTGTGGCCCTGCACCTCGGCCGAGGGGCTCTCGACGCGCAGATATTCGGCCGGCAGGCGGAAGCGGGCGCCGTCGTCGAAGGCGATCTCGATCGCCTTCTCGGCGCGCTTCAGGCGGATCTCGGTCGGCCAGTGCGCGGTTTCGAGCGCCGAGACTGTGCCGGCGGTCATGCGGCGGCGGGACCCGGTCTCGGCGGCGCGCCTTCATCATCGCCGAGCGCGCGCGCCTCGTCGACGAGCATGATCGGGATGCCGTCGCGGATCGGATAGGCGAGGCGCGCCTGGTCGCTGACGAGCTCCTGCCGCGCCCGGTCGTAGCGGAGCGGCCCCTTGGTCAGCGGGCAGACGAGGATTTCGAGGAGCTTGGGGTCGACCTCGCTTGCGTCCTTTGAGCTGCTCATGCGCAGTGTGTCCTTCACCTGTCCTTGGATTTGTCCCTGAAGCTGGCCGGTTCTGTCAGTGGCGCGCCGCCTCGCCGCCATCGGGCGCGCGGTGCAGCGCCGCCATCTCGATGAGCGCGATGAGGAGGCGGGCGCGCTCACCGAGGTCGGCGGCTTCGAGCAGCGCCTGCTTCTCGCTCGCCGAGAAGGGGCAGATCATGGCGAGCGAGGTGACGAGGCGCTCGTCCGCCGTCGACTTGATCGCCTCCCAATCGGCGGTGATCTCATGCAGCTTGAAGAAACCGCGGAGCGCCGCCAGCAGGCGCGGCCGGTCGATCGTCGCCCCGGCGCTCTCTTCGAGATCGCCGCGATATGGCGTCCAGCTCGGCACGATGCGGCGGTAGCCGCGCGCCGACGGCACTTCCTCGCTGACGGCAAAGCGGGCGACGCCCGTCAGCGTGATGAGGAAGCGCCCGTCATCGGTCTCGCTGAATTGGGTGATGCGGCCGGCGCAGCCCGTCTTGTAGATGGGCGGCGGCCGACCCGGCTGCTCCTCGGCGGTCGGCTGCACCATGCCGATGAGGCGGTCGCCGGCGAGCGCGTCGCGCGTCATTTCGAGATAGCGCGGCTCGAAGATGTCGAGCGGCAGCCGCCCGCGCGGCAGCAGCAGCACGCCGGCGAGCGGGAAGATCGGCAGCGTCGCCGGGAGGTCCGTGGGGCTCGCCTGGAAGCTCGTGCCGCTCATCGCCTCCCCGTCTGCGGCTCAGGAGAAGAGCAGCGAGGAGAGGCGCCGCCGCGCGCTCAGGGTCAGCGGGTCGGTCGGGCCCATCGCCTCGAAGAATTTGACGAGCTGCTTGCGCGCCGCCTCCTCGTTCCAGGCGCGGTCGCGCTTGACGATCTCGAGCAGCTCGTCGATCGCCGGCTCGCGCTCGCCCGCGGCGAAGAGCGCCGCGGCGAGATCGAAGCGCGCCGCGTGGTCCTTGGGGTCGCGTTCAAGCCGCGCGCGCAGCTCGGCGGTGGCGCCCGCCGCCTTGGCGCCGGCCTCGGCGAGTTCGAGCGCGGCCCGCGCCGCCGCCACCTCGGCATGGTTCGCCTGCGCCGTCGGCACGCGGTCGAGGAGCTGGCGGGCGCGGGCGAAGTCCTTGCGCTCGGCGGCGCAGCGGGCGAGCCCGGCCAGCGCCTCGACATTCTCCGGCTCGTGCTGGAGCACCTGGTTCCAGATCGCGGCTGCGCTCGCGGCATCGCCGGCGGCGAAGGTCTCCTTCGCCATCTCCAGCGCCTCCTGCACCGGCGAGCGGCTGGCGCCGTTGCCGCCGAGGCGCTTCACGAACTGCTTCACCTGGCTCTCCGGCACCGCGCCGACGAAGCCGTCGACCGGCCGTCCGTCCTTGAAGGCGTAGACCGCCGGGATCGACTGGATGCGCATCTGCTGCGCGATCTCGGGATTCTCGTCGATGTTGAGCTTGACCATGCGCACGGCGCCGTTCGCCTCGCGCACCGCCTTTTCAAGGACGGGCCCCAATTGCCGGCAGGGGCCGCACCAGGGGGCCCAGAAATCGACGATGACCGCGGCGTCGTGCGAGGCGTCGATGACGTCGGCCATGAAGCTCGCGGTGGTGGCGTTCTTCACAAGGTCTGCGCCGCCCTGTTTCGCCGCGGCGCCGATGATCGGTTCCATAATCTACCCTCTACTCCGCAGATAAGATGGCGCCGTGGCTCGGTCCGGCAAGCCGGGCGGAGCCGGCAGAGAGGCCGCCGCGTCGTCACCTCTCGGGCGCGGCGTCCCGTTCGAGATCGCTCAGATGTAGGATGCGCGGCGCGTGTCCGCAATCGGCAAGAAAGCGCAAGAGGTCGGGGGCGGCGATCGCCGTCGTCGCCGCATTGTGGAGCGGGTGGTAGTTGAGCGGGCTCTCCTCCAGCATCTCGGCGTCGAGGACGAAGGCGACGCGGCGCGCCTTGTCGTTGATGGCGGCAAAGGGCGTGACGCTGCCCGGCGTCACCCCCAGCGCCTCTTCGAGGAGCGCCGGGCTGCCGAACGAGAAGCGCGGCGCGCCGAGGCGGTCCGACAGCTTTTTGAGATCGAGGCGGCGGTGCTCCAGCATGACGGCGAGCCACAGCCCGCCCTGGCGGTCCTTGAGGAAAAGGCTCTTGCAATGCGCCCCCGGCAGCTCGCCGCGCAGCGCCTTCGCCTCCTCGACGGTGAAGACCGGCGGGTGGCGATAGGTCTTGTGGGCGATGCCGAGGGCATCGAAACGGGCAAGGAGCTCGGCTTCGGTGGCGGGCATGGCGCGCACCATAACCGAGCGCGCGCCGCGGTCAACCCGGGCGGGGCGCCCCGGGAGGAAGGCGGCGCCGGCGCGCCGCCGCCCCGCCCCCGCAGTTCACCTCCCGCTTCCTCCTCCCCCTTGCGGGGAGGATCGCGGCGGCGGCTTGCCGGCGAGGATCGCGGAGAGGCGACCACCAGCACCCTCGATATCTTGTGGCCTATGCCCTGTAAAAATAGAGGTAAGAACAGGCGGCCGATTCCAGATATTGACCGCGCGGCCTGGCGCGCATGGTCGGCCTGCGCGGCCGCTCAGCGCGCGAGCCCAGCCGCACCCATCTGCACGATGAGAATGAGCCGCCGAGAACAAAACGGGACCACATTAGCGCGCAGGCGCACCGCCCGCAAGCCGGATCGCGCCCGCAGCGGCCCAGGTGCGGCCCCGGCGGAAGGCTTGCAATGGCGGGTGCAGCCTGTATGATGCGCCGCGCGCCGGCCGCAGCCGCCGGCCGCCAGCGGAGCGCGGGCGTAGCTCAGGGGTAGAGCACAACCTTGCCAAGGTTGGGGTCGAGGGTTCGAATCCCTTCGCCCGCTCCAGATTTCTCAGCGACTTTCGTTAGTTGTCGGATCGCAGCGCCTCCTTCATAAATTGTCCGCAGACATGCCCATTCGAACATGCCCATTCGAACAAACAATTTGCTCTCCACCTTGAACGCTCGGCATAGGCAGCCTCTCTTTAATGCGGATTTGTTCCTGCGACGGCCGCCTGTAGCTTGTCCAAGAGTTCTTGCCGGTGCGTATTATATTGGCCCCATGTGATCTTACCATCGTAGAGACTTTTTAATTCCTCGGTCGGGCTAGGATCAACCTGAACCATGATCCGCGAAAGTATGGGATTCGCTGCCGCGATCTTCTGCCGGCACTGCATGAATAATCCCTCGAACGCGTCAAGCGCTGGCCGCTGTTCCTCGGTGATATAGCTGGCGTTGCTCTGCATGCTCAGACTCGGCGCCGCGTCGAAGGTCGTAACCCCGCGAAGTGGATCAAGGCGAGGGTCATTGTAGAGCGTTTTGCAGAACTCAGTTGCTTCCTTGGTGTTGCTGGCCACGTTCTGCTGCGCGGCTGCCACTGCAGATGGATCAGGAACGCATGCGTGAAGGACCGAGTAGCATGGTAGGCTGGGACTCAACACCTTGCCTTGAGACCTGTAGTTTGCAGCGACGACCATTCCATTCTGCATCGTTAGATTGACGTGGCAATACTCTTGGTTCGTTGTCACCGAGCCCACGGCAAAGGACTGGTTTCCTGAGACAGCCGCCGTAGACGTGATTGAACCGTTCGTATCGTAGGTCCATACGCTCATCGGTCCTGAGTCGGTCCGAGTTGTCGGTGGACCCATACAGCTTAGAACATGGTCTTCGCTTTGCCCGATCATACCTTTGATCTGGTCTGCGACTTGCGCGCTTTCGATCGGTCCGCAACCCGCAAGCATTAGCGGCAAGAACACCCAAAGGCGCATGACCATCCCCCTGGAATGTCAAAAAGAACTAACGCGGAATGGTATCAAAAGCTGAGTTGTGGAGCTACGCAGTGCACCAAAAGAAGCGACCGGACCTATTCGCAGGGCCAAGAATTTGCTCACTGCGCGCATCAAAGTGCGCTCCGCGGTAGCCTTTTTCGCGAACGATC
Organism: Alphaproteobacteria bacterium; assembly: GCA_021325525.1. GTDB lineage: Bacteria > Pseudomonadota > Alphaproteobacteria > ATCC43930 > CGMCC-115725 > URHD0088. Next base: position 11,209 of record JAJPHB010000151.1, on the reverse strand, counting down.
TCACGAGAAGATCGCCGCGGTAAGCGCGTTCGAATAGCGCTCTGGGTGCATCATTCTCGCGCTGTGGCTTGCGCCCTCGCGCTGCCGGTGCGGGATCGAGTGATCGTAGTAGAGCGCGGAACATCGTAGAGATGACGGCGGATCGCAAACACAGAGGGTGAGGGCAAGATAAAAAGGAATGCCTCCAACGTTCGGCGATTCCCTTGTCTGCACATCGATATTCATGGAGGCATCGCAAGCGCGTTGGAGGCACGTGTTTGTGATTCGCGCAGAATCTCGCCGCTTGAATGGAGGCATCTAAGGCTCATCGCGCGAAGCTAGTGGAGGGCGCAACTCGCGCTAGTACGCGAGCTTATGTAGCTGGCCTCCCTCAATCATGACGGAGCAGCAATGGCTCGCAATTCCGACCCGGCAAGAGGCGGGACTACTCTGTCACCCCATGGTGGACGACGAAGAGATTCGAAGGATCGTAGCGCCGCTTGATTCTCTCGAGGCGTCCATGGTTCTGCCCCCAATAGTCGGACCGCCAGCGCACATTGAAATAATCGCTCTCGGAAAGATAAGAGCCCGCCTCGGGCGCGATCCGTCGCAATTCGGCCGCGGCCGCTTTCACTGCTTGTGCATTGCGCCGCGCAACATCAGCGTCGATCACCTGGCCGAGTTCGGTGAAGGCTGGCGCCCCACCCGCCGCGACGATAGCCAGAGCAAAGGCATCCAGCACGCAAGGGTTCATTGCAGTATCGCTCGCCGCGGCAAGCACATCGGGAGGAGCACCCGATAGCCCCTTGTTGAAGTGTAACTGAACCGGCAACTTTCGGCTCGCTGCCACGAGTGCTGACGCAAGTGTGGCGCGCGCGTCCGGGAGAAGCAGCGGCGCCGGTAACCAAACCGACTCGTATCCATGCAGGAAGGCGCTTACCTGCTCTTGGTCGCCGGACCACCAGGCGTGCCCAGGCTCGGCTTCGGCACGGGTGTCGCGCACAAACGCGCTCGATCCCTGTCGCTCGCGGGTATCAACATCCCACCAGCTGCGCGCGAGGCGCACGGCAATGCGGGGCGCGTCCTCGAATGACAATTCATGATCCGCGCCGACAGTGCGGAAGAAATCGTTCCACAACTGCTCGCAGGCCTGTCGGTCCAGCCCGGATTGGACCAGGGATATCTCAAGGCGGTTATCGGGCCGTAGCTTAACGCTCTCTCCCCAGGCAGGACCATGTAGACGCTCGAAGTAGAACTGCAGGAAACGCGAAACTAGTCTGACAAAGGACTCGTCAGTCTGCGCGCGGATTGTTGCGTTTGCGCTTCCGAACCATTGGGGAAGCGAATGGGTGCGCAGCGTGAGCCGCGTAATGATACCAAATGTCCCACCGCCGCCTCCCTTCAAAGCCCAGAAGAGCTCGGGATCCTGATTCGCGTTGACGCGCCTGACCTGCCCATCGGCAGTAACGACCTCTGCTTCAACGAGCGAAGCGCACGCGATACCGAACCGCTTTGAGAAAGAGCCGAAGCCGCCGCTCTGCACGAGACCGGCGACGCCAACGGTTGCGCAGCCGCCGCCCTGCACGTATCGACCGGCCTTAGTAGTCACGGCATCATAGACATCCAGCCACATGCATCCGGCTCCTACACTCACTGCGGGGCCCATGCCGGTTGCGGCACCAGTCGGGCGGAAGTCGTCGTGCAATTCGATTCGACGCATGCGGCGCGTCCATATGAGCAGCGAATCCGGCGCGTTGGACGTACCTTGGTAGCTGTGACCGCCACCTTTAACGACCAAGCGGACTTTGTGATGCCGGGCGAATTCCACCGCTTTAGCAACGTCGCGGGACGTCTGAGCTAGAACAGCATAGGCGCTGAGTTGCGGCGTCCACGCCTCAAACCAACCAGATACTTGCGTGCCGCCAGCCTGGTCCCCTAGGAAATAGGGATTACGGAGATCCCGAAGACGACTTTGACAGACCTCGCTTGTTACGTCGTTTGCAACGCATGGCGACAGCAATGGCGTGGGCCTTATTAAGGGTGTCGAGAGTGTCCGTCCGAGCGCTGTCCACTCGCGTTGAGTAGGCCACCCGGCCTCGCCCGGCCGCACCCAGCGACCACCTGTGGGAGCAGCAAATGACCGGCTACGCCAAACGGCAAGCGAGCCGACGGCGGCGAGCAAGGCGCGTCGGTCTATTTTGATCTCTCGTCCCACAGGCATTAATCCTTTTGTAGTAGTTCTAGTTGTTGAGTTGATTGAAGATCGTCAGCCGAGTGGCAGGAGGAGTACTGGCCTAGTCGGGACGCGTCTTGAGTGCGGAAACCGTGCTCTCGCCGACCATGCTGATCGCGCCACCGGGAAGACCCAAGATTGCGGCGAGATCACCTGTGAGAGCCTCCAATGGCGCCCGAAGCTGGTCTTCACGGGCACCGGAAATCGCGGGATTAGATAGTTTGAATTTGGCGGCTGCTCCGAACGCGGAAATCGCGCTTCGAAAGGAACTATCGTCTGGCAATGGCTGCTACCCCTCGTAACCACTGCAACCGAGCGCAAAGACTATCGGTTGTCCATAAGGGTGATTGCAAGCCTCATAGGCACCGCGCGGTCAGCGGGTCCGAGGCCTCTGTCGCCAAGAGTTACCCATGTGTCCGGTACGAACGGTCACCTACGTGTCGGGCGGCTCGTCTTTCGTTTTATTGAAGGCGACGCTAACACGCGAGGGGATGGGGGCGTCTCTCTGTGTGCCTCGGACCGCCTTTGACGGTTCACCTTTACGCGGTTCGGTCGAGGCTCGCTAAATGCCGAAGGTGCAGGTAGTCGGTCGGGTATCAAGACGCGGTGCACGGGGTAAGGATAAAAGGATCCCTCCTGCCGTCGGTTAAGTGGGCGGCCGCACATCGAAATTTATGAAGAGGGCGGCGCCGCGGCCCCCTCCGCCCCGGTCTTCCCCGTCAGCGCTTGCTTGGCGGACCCCCGCGGACGGATATGGCGGCGCGCCCGGATGGATGCGCGATATCACTCCGCGGCAATGGCGCTGCGACGGCGGAGCTCATCGAGAGCGGCGGCGATGTGCTCGGGATGGACGAGGCGTGCTCGATTTCACAGAGCCACGGCAGACCATCGGCGGCGTAATGGATCACCAAATCCTCGCCGGCATCCTCGCCGCCGATTTCGTTCGGGTCGCCTTGCTCCCCTTCGGGCCAAGGGCGAATTTCGATGGCCATGGTGTCGGTTTCAGGGTAGTAGCGGATCATTGGCTCGATGATCACGGCTCGAAAGTTCGGTCCCCAAAGGCATTGTGGACGGTCTCGCCGTCCGCCTCGGTGACGACGCGCGGCCGCCGCTGACGCTCTGCCACCCAACACCAGTGCCGCACCTTGCCGTCAGCTTGCCGCTCCTTCTGCGCTGGCCGAGCGAGGGCACGTACGGCCGATCATCCTTGCTGCTCGGCCGACGGCGCTTGCCCGAGCAGGCCGGCTCGCGCCGAGCGAGCTCGCTCTTACCTCAGATCGTCGAGATCTGGGCATTGCGAATAGATGTCCCACAGGACGTCCTTTTTCTGTTGGGGCCGCCGGTGCAGTTTTTCATGTCGCCCGGCGGCATTTTCGCGAGGCGCCGCCAGTCGCTCCGCCGCGCCCTCGGCCGCCCCATGGCCGGCATGCGGGCGCGTCGCCATATGGGGGATCGGGCGGCAAGGGCGGGCTCATCGCCTCGCCTTGGTGTATAAGGAGCGGCATGGGCGTCATCCTGAAGCAGCGCGACATCGTCGAGCGGCGCACGCTCGATGGAATGCTCGCGGCCCTCGCCCGCGAGAGCGGCGTCGCCGCCGGGGCGCGCGCGCCCGTCGTCGCCCTGCTGAAGGCGACGCTCGCCGCCGGCACGGCCGAGATCCGCCGCCGCTTCGAGGCCGGCGGCGCCGCAATGCAGACGCTGCGCGAGCAATGCTTCCTCATCGACCAGCTGGTACGGGCGCTGCACGATTTCGCGGCGCGCCTCTACCCGCTCGCCAACCCGACCGCCGGCGAGCGCCTCGCCGTCGTCGCCGTCGGCGGCTACGGGCGCGGCGAGCTCGCCCCGCACTCCGACATCGACCTCCTCTTCCTCCTCCCCTACAAGCTGACGCCGCATGCCGAGCAGGTCATCGAGTACATGCTCTACGCGCTCTGGGATCTCGGCCTCAAGATCGGCCATGCGACGCGCTCGATCGAGGAGTGCCTGCGCCAGGCCCGCGCCGACATGACGATCCGCACGGCGCTGCTCGAGGCGCGCTACGTCTGGGGCGATCCCGCGCTCTTCGATGAGCTGCGGCGGCGCTTCGAGGCGGAGATCGTCAAGGACAGCGCCGGCGAGTTCGTCCAGGCGAAGCTCGCCGAGCGCGACGCGCGGCACCAGAAGCTCGGCGATTCACGATACCACGTCGAGCCCAACGTCAAGGAAGGGAAGGGGGGCTTGCGCGACCTGCAGAGCCTCTTCTGGATCGCCAAATACATTTACCGGGTCGACGAGGTCGGCAAGCTCGTCGAAGAGGGCGCCCTCTCCGAGGAGGAGGCGGCGCGCTTCGCGCGGGCGCAGAATTTCCTCTCGACCGTGCGCTGCCATCTTCACTACCTGACGGGCCGCGCCGAGGAGCGCCTCACCTTCGACGTCCAGGCCGAGATCGGCCGCCGCATGGGCTATACCGACCATGCCGGCACGCGCGGCGTCGAGCGCTTCATGAAGCACTATTTCCTCATCGCCAAGGATGTCGGCGACCTGACGCGCATTTTCTGCGCGCTGCTCGAAGCCGAGCAGGAGCGCAAGCCCCGCTTCCGCTGGCGCGGCTGGTCCTTCCGCCGCCGCAGCGTCGAGGGCTTCGCCATCGATGGCGGCCGCCTCACCGTCGCCCGGGACAGCGCCTTCGCCGAGGATCCCGTCAACTTCATCCGCCTCTTCCACGCGGCGCAGCTCTACGATCTCGACATCCATCCGAAGGCGCTCCGCCTCATCACGCAGAATCTGAAGCGGGTGAACGGCCGCCTGCGCGCCGATCCCGAGGCGAACCGGCTCTTCCTCGAGGTCTTGACCTCGAAGAAGGACCCGGAGATCGCGCTGCGGCGCATGAACGAGGCCGGCGTCTTCGGCCGCTTCATTCCCGATTTCGGCCGCGTCGTCGCGCAGATGCAGTACGACATGTACCACGTCCACACCGTGGACGAGCACTCGCTGATGGCGATCGGCATTCTCTCGCGCATCGAGCGCGGCGAGCTCGCCGAGGATCATCCGATGTCGAGCGCCGTCATCGGCTCGATCGCCTCGCGCCGCGCCCTCTATCTCGCCGTCCTCCTGCACGACATCGCCAAGGGCCGCGGCGGCGACCATTCGGTTCTGGGCGAGCAGGTGGCGCTGAAGCTGGGGCCGCGCCTCGGCCTCGCCGCCGAGGAGACGGAGCAGGTCGCCTGGCTCGTGCGCTGGCACCTGCTCATGAGCAACACCGCCTTCAAGCGCGACATCGACGACCCGAAGACGATCGCCGATTTCGTCGAGAAGGTGCAGTCGCCGGAGCGGCTGAAGCTGCTCCTCGTCCTCACCGTCGCCGACATCCGCGCCGTCGGGCCCAAGACCTGGAACGGCTGGAAGGCGGCGCTGCTGCGCGAGCTCTATCACCGCGCCCTCGACCTCATGTCGGGGGGCCTTTCGGCCGAGCCGCGCGATGCGCGCATCGCCGCGGCGCAGGCGGCGGCGCGGCAGAAGCTGCCGGATTTCACCGAGGCCGAGTTCGCCGCATATCTCGAGCGCGGCTATCCCTTCTACTGGCTCTCCTTCGATGCCGAGACGCATGCCCGCCATGCCCGCCTCATGCGCGAAGCAGAGCGGAGCGGGGCGCCCCTCACCCTCGAGAAGCGCGTCGATGCGGAGCGCGCCGTCACCGAGGTGACGCTCTACGCCGCCGACCATCCCGGCCTCTTCTCGCGCATCGCCGGCGCCCTCGCCATCGCCGGCGCCAACATCGTCGACGCGCGCATCATGACCATGGCGAACGGCATGGCGCTCGACACCTTCTGGGTGCAGGACCCCGCGGGCGGCGCCTTCGCGCGGCCGGACAAGCTGGCGCGCCTCGCCGTCATCTTCGAGAGCGTGCTCTCGGGCCGCGTCAAGCCGCATCTCGAACTGGCGAAGCCGGCGGCGATCCCGAGCCGGGCCAGGGTCTTCGAGGTGACGCCGCGCGTCCTCATCGACAACAAGGCGAGCCTCGGCCACACCGTCGTCGAGGTGAACGGCCGCGACCGGCCGGGCCTGCTCTTCGAGCTGACGCGGGCGCTGACGGCGATCAACCTGCAGATTTCGAGCGCCAAGATCTCGACTTACGGCGAGAAGGTCGTCGACGTCTTCTACGTCAAGAACATCTTCGGCCTCAAAGTCGACCACGAGGGCAAGCTGAAGGAGCTGCGCGAAAGGCTGCTCGCCGTCCTCGCGCCGCGCGAGCCCGCCGCCGTCACCGCGGGCCGCCGGGCGCCGCGCGCCAAACCCGAGCACGAAGCCGCGGAATAGGCGCCGTGTCCGATCCCCTGCCCCGTTCCGAGCCCGCCGCGGCGCCGCCCGAGCCGCATCTGCCGCCGATCGCCGGCGAGAGCCACGGCCTCATCGCCGTCATCCGCCGCATCGCCAGCGCCGGCACGCCGCTCAGCGAGCCGCCGGTGCTGACCTGGCTCCTCAACGAGGGCCGGCGCGTCCATCGCGACGCCGAGTTCTTCGACGAGCTGTGCTGGCGCCTCGTCGGCGACGGGCTGCCGCTGTCGCGCGTCAACGTCACGGTGCGGACGCTCCACCCGCAGATCCTGGGCTTCGCCTTCCGCTGGTACCGCCAGCGCCGCGTCACCGAGGTGCTGCGCGTCGACCACGGCGCGCAGCTCACCGCCGACTACCTGGAGAGCCCCATCCGGCCCGTCACCGAGCACGGCGCCACCGTGCGCTTCCGCCTCGAGGACGAGATGACGATGGCGCCCTACCCGCTGCTGGCGACGCTGCGGCGCCACGGCGCCACCGACTACTATGCCTGCCCGCTCACCTTCTTCAACGGCCGCCATCAGTCGCTCGCCTGGACGACGGACCGGCCGGGCGGCTTCGCCGAGGCCGAGATCGCGCGCATGGACGCCATCCGCCCGGCGATCGCCACCGTCATCGAGGCGCGCGCCATGCGCTTCATCGCCGGGACGCTGCTCGAAATCTATCTCGGCCGCACCGCCGGGCGCCGCGTCCTCGAAGGCGAGATCCGCCGCGCCGAGGGCGAGCGCATGCACGCCGCCATTCTCGCCTGCGACATGCGCGGCTTCACCCATCTCTCGGACCGCCTGCCGGGCGAGGAGCTGATCGGCCTCCTTGACGACTATTTCGACGCGGTGGCGGCGCCGGTGCAGGGCGCCGGCGGCGAGGTCCTGAAATTCGTCGGCGACGGCATGCTGGCGATCTTCGCCGTCGACGGGGCGGGCGACGCGGCGGCGGCGCGGGCGGCGCTCGCCGCGGCGGGCGAGGCGCTCCGCCGCATCGAGGCGTTGAGCCGGGCGCGCCTCGCCGCGGGTCGCGTCGCCATCCGCATCGGCGTCGGCCTCCATCTGGGCGAGATCATCTTCGGCAATGTCGGCGCCGCCGACCGCCTCGACTTCACCGCGATCGGCCCCGCCGTCAACCTCGCCTTCCGCCTCGAAAGCCTGACGAAGCGCCTCGACCGGCCGCTGCTGCTGTCGCGGGAGTTTGCGCTGGCCGCGGGTCAGCCCGTCGTCTCGCTGGGGTTCCACCCGGTGAAGGGCCTCAACGAGCCCGAGGAGGTCTTCGGCCTCGCCTCCGCCTGAGCGGGGCTCAGCCCGGCGCCGCCGCCAGCGCCTCGGGCAGGGCGGGGAGAAGAGCGACGAGGCTGAGGGCGAGCCACAGCCCGAGGAGGGCGAAGGCGAGGACGGCGAAGAGCTCGTCGGAGATCTCGGGCAGCAGGGCGCGGCGGGCGAGCCCGAGGGTGCTGCGCGGAACGGAGGACATCGGCGGGCCTCATCGGCAATCGATGACGCCATCCTGCCGCGCCCCGCCGGTCTTGCCTGTGAGGCGGCTCACAGGACCGCGGCGCACCTGCTCCTCTCCGCCCCGGTGGGGGGCGGAGAGGCCGGAGCGAAGGCCGCGCACGCGGCGCCGCCACCCTCACCTCCGCCTCTCCCCCACTTCGTGGCGGAGAGGGGCCGGGCTACGCGCCCGGCGTCACCACGAACTGGCCGACCGGCTGCCCGTCCGGCCGCTCATAGACATAGCCGTTGGTGACGTTGGCGTTGTGGTAGAGCGTGTAGCATTGCTCGGCGCCGTTGGCGATCGTGCCGAAGCGCGTGCAGAGCTCGCCATTGGGCGAGACGCGCCAGGTGCCGGCGGCGGTGTAGTTGCCGCCCTGATGGTAGGTCACCTCGCCGCCCTGCATGAACTTCATGTAGTAGGGCTGGCCGCTCTTCGTCGTGCCCGAGATCGTGTTGCCCATGACGATGTGGTCGATCTCGTTGGCGGTGAGGCGGGTGGCCGGGACGATCGCCGTGCTGGTGCCGGAATTGGGCGTGATGACGGTGGTGCCGGGGGTGACGGTGGTCGTCGTCGAGGGCGTCGTCACCGTGGCGGCGCTCGACGGCGCCGGGGTCGTCGCGCTGGCCGTGCTCTCGCCGCGCGTCGAGCAGGCGCCGAGGGCGCCGAGCGCGGCCAAGGCGAGGATGAGCGAGGAGGGACGGAAAATCATGGGAGCGCACCTTTCCTCTGTGATACTGCGCCAACGCATCGATTAAGGCGCTGTTCCACTCCAACGCGCGTCGCCATGGCCGCCGCCCCTCGCCCCGCCGCCGTCTGTCGCCGTCACTGCGAGCCGAGCGAAGCAGTCGAGGGGCCGCCGCCGCTTCAAATCAGATCGCCGTAGAGATCGCGCCAATCGGGGTTGAGCGTTTCGATGAGGGCCAGCTTCTTGGCGCGCGAGCCCGCCTTGATCTGCTTCTCGCGGGCGATGGCGGGCAGCATCTCGTCGAAGATCTCGTACCAGACGAGAGTTTTGCAGCCGTAGCGCGCCGCGAAGCCCGGGACCAAGGACTCGCGGTGCTGATGAACGCGCTGCGGCAGGTTGGAGGTGACGCCGGTATAAAGCGTGCCGTTGCGCCGGCTCGCCATGATGTAGACCGCGGGCCGCTTCGTTCTCGCCCCCCGCCGCCCTCTTGCGCGCCCGATTCTCCAGCCCCGTGCCGCAGGGCTGGATCGCTTCGCCGGAGCCTGTCCTCGGGCCGGCCTCCGGCCGGACCCGCGGGGCTCGCGATGACGGGAAAGGTCGCCGTCATTGCGAGCGGAGCGAAGCAATCCAGCGGCCGCGCCGGGGCTATTCCCGCAGATCCTCGAAGAACTCCTTCACCCTTGCGAAGAAGCCGGCGCTTTCGGGGCTGGTCTCGCGGCCGTCGCCATTGGCGCGCTCGAATTCGCGCAGGAGCTCCTGCTGCTTCTTCGTCAGGTTGACCGGCGTCTCGATGACGGCCTGGATGTACATGTCGCCGCGCGCCGTCGAGCGCAGGACGCTCATGCCCTTGCCTTTGAGGCGGAACTGGTGGCCCGTTTGCGTGCCGGCGGGGACGGTGACGCGGGCGCGGTTGCCGTCGATGGTCGGCACCTCGATGGCGCCGCCCAAGGCCGCCGTCACCATCGGGATCGGCACGCGGCAATGGATGTTGGCGCCGTCGCGCTGGAAGAGGCGGTGCGGGGCGACCGAGACGAAGATATAGAGGTCGCCCGGGCTGGCGCCGCGCACGCCGACCTCGCCCTCGCCGGCAAGGCGGATGCGCGTCCCGTCCTCGACCCCGGGCGGGATCGAGACGGCCAAAGTCTTCTCCTTGCGGACGCGGCCCTGCCCGGCGCAGGCGCGGCACGGATTCTCGATGACGCGCCCCGCCCCCTGGCAGGCGGGGCAGGTGCGCTCGATGGTGAAGAAGCCCTGCTGGGCGCGCACCCGGCCGGAGCCGCGGCAAGTGGGGCAGGTGACGGGCTTCGATCCCGCCTCGGCGCCCGAGCCCGCGCAGGCCTCGCATTGCGCGAGGGTCGGCACGCGCACCGTCGCCTGCTTGCCGCGGAACGCCTCTTCGAGGCTGATCTCCATGTTGTAGCGGAGGTCGGAGCCGCGGCCCGAGCCCGCCCCGCCGCGGCGCGTGCCCATGAACTCGCCGAACATCTCGTCGAAGATGTCGGCGAAGCCGCCCTGGCCGAAGCCGAAATCGCCGGCTCCCGGCCGGCCGCCGCCATTCTCGAAGGCGGCGTGGCCGAAGCGGTCATAGGCCGCGCGCTTCTGCTCGTCCTTGAGGACGTCGTAGGCCTCGTTGACGTCCTTGAAGCGCTGCTCGGCCGCCTTGTCGCCCGGATTGCGGTCCGGGTGCCACTGCATCGCGAGCTTGCGGTAGGCCTTCTTCACCTCTTCGGCGCTGGCGCCCCGCGATACGCCCAGCGTCTCGTAAAAGTCCTGCTTCGCCATCGCGCCCCGTCTTCGCGTCCCGCCTGCTCAGCCCTGCCAATCGCTTCTCATTTTTTCACCACGAAGACACGAAGGCACGAAGACACAAAGTCGTGCCGGCGCGCAGCGCCGGAGACCATCAGGCTGCGCCGCCATGCGCGATCGATGCCAATAAAGAATGCGCTTCACGCAAGACGCGGGTCCCTTCGTGTCTTCGTGCCTTCGTGGTGAAACCTTCGTAAAAACCGCCGCGGACGGGATCCTCTGCCGCAGGAGGGCAGAGCCCCCATCCGCCTCCTCTCGTTACGCCCGGTGCTTCTTCTGGTCGTCGACCTCCTCGAAATCGGCGTCGACCACCTTGTCGTCGGGCTTGCGCGTCTCTGCGCCCGAGCCCGGGCCGGCGCCGGCGGCGCCGCCCGCCGCCGCGCCGGCCTCGCCGGTCGCGGCCTGGCTCGCCTTGTACATGGCCTCGCCGATCTTCATCAGCGCCTGCATGAGGGCGTAGGTCTTGCTCTTGATTGTCTCGATGTTCTCCGAGGCGACCGCGTCGCGGACCTCCTTCACCGCCGCCTCGACGGAATCGCGGTCGGATGCGGCCGCCTTGTCGCCCGCCTCCTTCAAGGCCTTCTCGGCGTCGTGGATCGCCGCCTCGGCGCGGTTCTTGGCCTCGATGAGCTCGCGCTTCTTCTTGTCCTCGGCGGCATGCGCCTCGGCGTCCTTCACCATGCGCTCGATATCGGCGTCGCTAAGGCCGC
>JAJPHB010000045.1 GCA_021325525.1 Alphaproteobacteria bacterium | reverse complement strand
GCCCGAGAGGAGAGCCACGGCGAGGCCGGCGATGGCGCCGCCGATGCTCATCGCATAGAGCGAGAGGCCGGCGACGAGATAGCCGATGGCGGCGCCGGGCAGCACGGCGTGCGAGAGCGCATCGCCCATGAGGCTCATCCGCCGCAAGATGAGCAGCGTGCCGACCGGGCCGCAGCCGATGGCGAGGGCGAGGCTGGCGACGAGCGCGCGGCGCATGAAGGCGAATTCGAGGAAGGGGCCGAAGAGCGCCCCGGCAAGATGGGTCACGAGTGGCTCCGCGCAAGCATGGCGTCGGTGGCCCAGGGATCCAGCACCTGCCGCACCCGGCGCAGATTGTCGCGCGTGAGCACGGTCTCGACCGGGCCCCAGGCGATGCATTCGCGCGCCAGCAGCAGCGCCTCCGGGAAGTGGCCCTCGACCTGATGCAGGTCGTGCAGCACGGCCAAGACCGTGCGACCCTGGGCGTGCCAGCCGGCGATGATCGCCAGGAGATCGCTGATGGTCGCCGAGTCGACGGCGGCGAAGGGCTCGTCGAGCAGAATGACGGGCGCGTCCTGCACGATGATGCGGGCGAAGAGCGCACGCTGGAACTGGCCGACCGAAAGGCTGCCGACGCTGCGCCGCTCGAAGCCGCCGAGCCCGACCGCCGCCAGCGCAGCCTCCGCTTCGCGGCGCATCGCCGCCGTGACGCCGCGGCTCCAGCCGATGCGTCGCCAGAAGCCGAACAGCACGGCATCGAGGACGGAGATGGGGAAATTGCGGTCCACCTCGATTTGCTGCGGCAAATAGGCGATGTCGCCCGGAGGCGACAGAACGACCTCGCCTTCGACCGGGCGCAGCAGCCCGACGATGGTCTTGAGGAGAGTGCTCTTGCCGGCGCCGTTCGGACCGATGATCGCCGTCAGCGAGCCTGCAGGAAAAGTCCCGGTGAGATGGTGGACCGCCGGCTGGCGGTCGAAAGCGACAGTGAGGTCGCGCACAAGGATCGCGTGGCCGGCCGCGACCTCGGCGTCCGCGGCCGTCATGCCAAGGCCCAGAGCACCCCGACCCAGAGGCCGGCCGCGATGAGGCCCGCCCAGGCGAGCCGCCGGCCGGCACCCCAGGCGAGCGGCCCCGCGGCTCTCAGCCCGCGCGCCGGGGCGGGCGCCGCCACCGCGGCGCGCCGCTCCGGCATCTCGCATGCTTTCACCGCTTCCAACCGCAATCTCCTTCCAGGCCGCGCCCGCTGCGCGAAAGATTGATGTTATAACATGTCATTTTCAAGCGGCCCGCAATCCGCCTCGCGATCGTGCCTACTCCGCCGCCGCGGCGCGGCAGGCGCGGCAGAGCCCGCGCAGCTCGACGACCTGCCTATCGATCTGGAAGCCGAGCGTGCGGCCATGCCGCCGCAGCGTCTCCGCGATCGCGTCGTCGTGCAGCTCCTCCGTCGATCCGCAATCCGTGCAGATGACGAACTGGCTGTCATGCGGATGATCGACATCGGGGCAGCCGGTGAAAGCGTTGAGGCTCTCGATGCGATGGATGAACTTCTGCTCGAGCAGGAAATCGATCGCCCGATAGACGGTGGTCGGCGTGCGCTTGTCGTCGAGCTGCGCCAGCAACGCATAGGCGCCGACCGGCTGTCCCGCCTGCAGGATCAGCTCGAGCACCCGCCGGCGCAGCCGCGTCAGGCGGACGCCACGGCCCTTGCACGAGTGTTCCGCCTTGGTCAGCGCGCGGGCCAATTGCCGAGCGTCCACGGCTTCGCTCCCGATCCTGAGGTCAAATTCCATTCTATGCGATTTCCGCCGTGATGGCACGAGCCACGGCGCGCGGCTGTCGGTGACGCGGGTGGGGCCGGCGCGAGCTTCTGCCGCAGGACGCCGCCTTCGCCCGCCTTCTCTCTTGACATTTCGGCACCACGGTTCAAGCTATTTCTCGTCGCCAATCACAGTGGAGGGTGCCTAAGAAACATGACTCCACCTGGCTGTCAGTGAGTTGCCGACCGCTTGGCATCGGCAACGGATAGAGAAGTCCAAGACATCACTCGGCTATACCGAGGGCGGAGTATTAGGTCTCCGCAAGCGACCCCCGCGAGTCACTTTGGTGGCGTGGAAGCGGGGGTCTTGCGATGTTTGTCGCTCGGCATCGATTTTTTAGAACGTCCGCCAAGAGCCGCGAATGCGATGCTGAGCCGGCGCTTAAGGGCCGGGCTCCTCGGCGAGCATGCGTGCGACGGCTTTGCGAATATCGACTTCGAGCCATTCCGGCCGATGCTGCTTGAGGAGAATGACGCTTTCCTCGAAAGCGAGGCGCTGATTGCCGATCCGTTTCATCGCCCCGCGAAACGCGTCCCGCACCGCCTTGTGCAACGCATCAATCGGCATGCGATCAACCTGAAGGTTCCTCGAGCGGCGGCGCTTCTATCACCGGTCGCTCCGATCCGCTCGTGGCATCGATGTGGCAAGCCCGAAGCCCCCGTGCCGAATTGTCGCACCTGCCGACGATCACCGACCCGAGCCGATGTGAGGCAGGCCGGCGCATGGTAGGGTAAAGAAACCGCACATCATCTCAGGGCTCATGCGATGCCGCTCTCCAACGGCCGGCTCGCCTGGCCGGCTCGCATCGTCGGTCTCGGCGGAATTCTCGCGCTGCTCCTCATCGTCGGACTTCTCGACTGGCATGAGGGCGAGGAGGTGGCGACGGCTCGCCTGATGGTCGGGCGGACGCATCAGGTGATCGACAATACCGAGCAGCTCCGCACGCAGCTCGACGACGCCGAAGCCGCCCAGCGCAGCTTTCTGCTGACAGGCGACCAATCCCATCTCGAACCCTTCGCAGTCGCCGCGCGCGACATCGCCGCGCAGCTCGGCGACCTGCGGAAGCTGACCGCGGACGAGCCTTCGCAGCAGGCGAATTTCGCGCGCATCGAGCAGCTCGTGACCACGGAGCTCGCCGAGCTGCGCGGCACTATCCAGCTCCGCCGGGACGGCAAGCCCGCCGCGGCGCTCGCCGAGGTCGAGACCAAACGCGGCAAGGCCCTGATGGACGCCTTGCGGCAGGCGATCGTCGCGGCGGAAGCCGAAGAGCAGCATCTCCTGGCCCAGCGCACGGCGGAAGCCGACCAGAAGAGCCGGCGCAGCCGCCTCCTCGTCAGCGCCGGGGCGCTTTCCGCCCTCGCCGCGATCATCGTCGCGCTCTACATGCTGCGCGAGGCGGAACGGCGCCGCCATTCCGCCGAGGCGAAGCTCGAGGCCAAGGCCGCCGTCCTGCAAACGACGATGGACAATTCGGCGCAAGGGATCGTCGTCTTCGACCATGACGGCCGCGCCATCGAGTGGAACAACCGCTTCGTCTCCCTCGTCGCGATCGCCCCGCCGAAGCGAAACGCCACCTCGATCGGCGACCTTGTCCTCCAGATCGATCACCGTCAGGGCGCGCCGGTCGACTGGCTGCACCGCTGGGCGCTCGCCGCCTCTTCCGGACCCGTCGAAGCCGAGGGCCAGCTCGGCGCGCGCTGGCTCGAAGTCCGCTCGAACCCGATCCCAGGCGGCGGCTTCATCGCGACGGTCCTCGACATCACCGGCCGCCGCAACGCCGAAGAGCGCTTCCAGCGCGCACAGCGCCTCGAAGCGGTCGGGCAGCTGAGCGGCGGCATCGCGCACGATTTCAACAATCTGCTGACGGTCGTCTCCGGCAATCTCGAGCTTCTGGCGCGTGCCGTCGCCAAGGACGCGCATGCGGCCAAGCTCGTCGGCGCGGCGCAGCGCGCGGCGGCACGCGGCGCCCGTTTGACGCAGCAGATGCTCGCCTTCGCCCGCCGCCAGATCCTGCGGCCGGAGCCGCTCGATCCGGTGCAGCTCTGCGCCGAGTTCCGCCCGCTCCTCGAGCGCGCGGTCGGCAACGGCGTGACGCTGGCGCTCGACGGCGCACCGGATCTCTGGCGCTGCAACGCCGATCCCGGGCAGCTCGAAGCCGCGCTCCTCAACCTCGCCATCAACGCCCGCGACGCCATGCCCGGCGAAAGCGGGACGCTGACCATCGAGATGCGCAACCTGACGATCGACCGCGAGGAGGGCGCCGGCGATTTTCCCGAGGCGAAGCCCGGCGACTACGTCGCCATCACCGTGCGCGACACCGGCCAGGGCATGACGCCCGAAGTGCTGGCCCGGGTGCGCGAGCCCTTCTACACGACCAAGGAGGTCGGGCGCGGATCGGGGCTCGGCCTCAGCCAAGTCGACGGTTTCGTCCGGCAATCCGGCGGCTCGCTGCGGATCGAAAGCGCGCCGGGACAGGGCACCGCGGTCACCATGCTGCTGCCGCGCGCCGCGGCCGCACCGGTGCCGGCGGCGGCGCCCGGCGGCGGCCCGCCGCCGTCCCGTCCGCGCCTCGTCGCCGACGAGGGGGCCCTCGTCCCGGCTCCCGCCCCCGCCGAAGCCGGCGCGGCGACGATCCTTGTCGTCGAGGACGAGGAGGATGTGCGCGACATGGTCGTCGCCATGCTGACGGAAAGAGGCTATCGGGTGCTGACTGCCCATGACGGGCGCGAGGCGACGGCGCTGCTCCAGCGCGACGAGCCGCAAATCGACCTGCTCTTCACCGATATCGTGATGCCGAACGGCGTCAGCGGCCTCGAGCTGGGGCGGGCGGCGCGCCGGCACCGGCGCAGCATCAAGGTGCTCCTCACCTCCGGCTACGGCCATCAGGCGCTGGTGCAGCAGGGCATCGCCGGCGAGTTTCCCCTGGTCGAGAAGCCGTACCAGCAGGCGGCGCTCGCCGACCGCATCGCCGCGATCTTGAAGGCCTGACCAGGTCGCCGCGCCGCGGGCAGGACCCCGGTCGCGCCGGACCTGTTGCGCTTTGCTAATCGATTTAGCTAATCTTCTGCATGACGGATTCGAGAGGCCATCATGCTGCGGACGGGTGACGAGCACCTCCGAGGCTTGCGCGACGGCCGCGCCGTCTATATCGGGAGCGAGCGCGTCGCCGATGTGACGGCGCATCCTGCTTTTCGCGAGGCTGCGCGCTCAGTCGCCCGGCTCTACGATCTGAAGCGCGATCCGGCATATCGCGAGGCGCTCTCCTACGAGGAGGAGGGCGAGCGCTACGCCATGCATTTTCTGCTGCCGCGCAGCCGCGACGATCTCTTGCGCCGCATGCGCGCGCACAAGCTGATCGCCGCCGCGAGCTACGGCTTGCTCGGCCGCTCGCCCGATCACGTGGCGAGCTTCGTCGCGGGCATGGCGCTGCAGCCCGAGCAGCTTGGCGCCGGCGGCGCGTGCGGGCGCCGCTTCGCCGACAACCTCCGCGCCTATTACGAGCATGCCCGCCGCAACGATCTCTATATCGCCTATGCCGTCATCCCGCCGCCCGGGGCGCGCGATCCGAATTTCTCGGGGCGGCTTTACGAGAGGTCGCCGACGCTGCGCGTCACCGAGGAGGACAATGCCGGCGTCACCATCTGCGGCATGAAGCTGCTGGCGACGGCCTCCGTCTTCGCCGACGAGGTGTGGATCGGCAACGTGCAGCCGGTGGCGCCGGATCGCAAGAAGGAGGCGATCACCTGCGCCGTGCCGATCAATGCGCCCGGCCTGTCGCTGTGGTCGCGCAAGCCCTTCGCGCCCTCCGTGCAGCACGAGTTCGACAACCCCCTCTCCTTCCGCTTCGACGAGAGCGACTGCGTCGTCATCTTCGACAAGGTCAAGGTGCCGTGGGAGCGCGTCTTCTGCCATGACGACGCGCCGCTGTCGCGCGAGATCTATATCCGAACCCCGTCGCACTCCTTCGGCAATCACCAGGCGAATGTGCGCTTCTGGGCGAAGCTCGAGCTCCTCCTCGGCCTGGCCAGCAAGATCGTGCGCGCCGGCAATCTCGACCGCGTGCCGGCCGTGCGCGAGACGCTGGGCCGCCTCGCCGCGATGGAGGCGATGCTGGCCGGCATGATCTACGGCCAGTGCATGGACCACGAGGATCTCGGCAACGGCTACGTCGCCTTCAACCGCCGCTACATGTACGGCGCGCTGAGCTGGTGCACCGAGAACTACGCCGCCATCTGCGAGTCGATCCGCGAACTGATGGGGGCGGGCGTGTTCCTGATGCCGGCCGACGCCTCCTTCCTGCGCGATCCGGGGCTGCGCGAGACCTTCGATGCCTATTGGGCGACGACGAGCGCCTCGGCGGTCGAGCGGCTGAAGCTCTTCCGCCTTGCCTGGGACCTCCTCGGCTCCGAATTCGGCGCCCGGCACGCGCAATACGAGAAATTCTACGCCGGCCCGTCCTTCGTCGTCCGCGATCACAGCTATCGCGAATGCCCGTGGGAGCGCTTCCACGGCATTGTCGACGGCTTGATGCGCAGCTACGGCGAGCCGGCAGAGCCGCCCTCGACATCGGCGTGACCCGCGATGGCAAGGCCGAACACCGCCGCCCGGCGCGCGCAAACCCAAGCGATGAGCGAAGCGGAGGCCTTCGTGCCTCCCGTCACCACGACTCGCCCGGCCCTTCTCGTCGACGGTTCGGACCGGCTCTTCCGCGAGCTCATCGGCCATCTCATGACGATGGCGCAGCAGCTTCAGGCCTTGCGCGCCGGCCTCGCGCAGAGCCTCGGCGTGAGCGAGCCCGAATACCGGGTCTTCCTGGCCGTGGCGCAGCTCCAGGGCGAGGGCGGGATCGGCGTCGGCGCCGTGGCGCGCCATCTCATGGTGACGGGCGCCTTCGTCACCATGATCGCGCAGCGTCTCGTCAAGAGCGGCCATATCGAGAAAAAGACGAGCCCGGCCGATCGCCGCGGCGTCCTGCTGCGCCTCACGGCGAAAGGGCGGCGCCTCATCGCTGCCTTCGCCGCCGAGCCGCAGGCGGTCAATGACGAGCTGTTCCGCGACATCGACCGCGGCGAGTTCCAGCTTCTTCTCGATTTGGCGCGGCGCATCGTCGCCGGCGGCGAGCGGGCGCTGATGGTCAGCCGGCTGCGGGCGCTGGACCGGCCCGCCTCGCGCCGCAGGCGCCGAACCGAGCCGCACCCCGAGGGAGAGGAGCATGACGAAAGACGCCGCGCGAAGCGATGAAGGGCTGACCGTCGAGGGCGTCGCCCTCGCGCGGGGAACGCGGGTCGAGACGCGCCTCAGGACGCTCGAACTCGCCGATGGGAGCTGGGTCGAGCTGCCGGTCATCCTCCTGCGCGGCAAGGCGCCGGGACCCGTCTTCTATCTCGGCGCCGCCTTCCATGGCGACGAGGTGAACGGCGTCGAGATCGCGACGCGCCTTGCCGGCGAGATCGACCCGGTGCAGCTTTCGGGAACGCTCATCGTCGCGCCGGCGCAGAACCCGCTCGCCCTCCAGGCGCAGCACCGCTATTTCGTCGGCCATTTCCTGAAATCGCCGCTCGACCAGAGCCCCGCCGATCCCTGGGTCTCCTTCCCCGGCGAGGCCGACGGCAACATGGCGGCGCAGATCGCGCACAAGCTCTTCACCCAGCTCATCCGCCATGCCGATTATCTCATCGACATTCACACGCCGACGACGGGCGGGCGCTACGCGCCCTTCGCCTTCCTGCCGCCGCCCGGCGCCGGCGAGGCGGCGCGCCGGGCCGAAGCCATGGCCGAAGTCTTCGGCGCCGATTTCATCCTGTCGACGGAGCAGGGCCTCTACGTCTCCGAGCAGAGTCCGCATGTCGTGATGGCGCGCCGCGGCGCGACGGCGATGGGCGTCGAGCTCGGCGAAGGCGGGCGGCTCGAGGCGGAGATCACCCAGCAAGGGCTGCGCGGGCTGCGCAACGTGCTGCGCTGGGCCGGCATGCTGCCGGGCGAGGTCGAGCGGTTCGGCGCCCGCCAGGTGATCCGCACGATGCATGTCGTCCGCTCGCATCGCGGCGGGCTCGTACATCGCCGGGTCGGGCTCGGCGATACCGTCGGCGCAGGCGATGTCGTCGCCACGATCACCAACCTCTTCGGCGAGGAGACGGAGCAGATCCGCGCTCCCATCGGCGGGCCGATCGTGCGCATCGCCACCTTCCCGATCGTCTCCGCCGGCGAGCGGATCGTGCAGATCGGCGTTCTCCGTTGACGCAGCCGGAGCGGCAAGCTTTCGAGAAGCGCGTCCGCGCCAGCCGCGACCGCCTCGCCGAGCTGTGCGCCGCCCTCGTGCGGATCGACAGCCAGAATCCGCCCGGCGACACGGATGCGCTCGCCCGCTACATCGCAGGCCTTTTCGCGGAGGCGCCGGGGGCCGAGACGCGGCGGATCGCTCCCCGGCCGCCGATCGCGAACCTCCTGATCCGCCTCGCCGGCGGCGCGCCGGGGCGCCGCCTCGTCTTCAACGGCCATCTCGACACCTTCCCCGTCGGCGACGCGGCGCGCTGGAGCCGGCCGCCGCTCGGCGGCACGATCGCCGAGGGCCGCATCTATGGGCGCGGCGCCGGCGACATGAAGGGCGGGCTGGCGGCCGCCATCCTGGCGGCCCTTCTCCTCGCCGACGCGGCCCGGAGCTGGCGCGGCGAGCTCGTTCTCGCCCTTGTCGGCGATGAGGAGACGGGCGGCCGCTGGGGCACCCAATACCTCCTCGCCAATGTCCCCGAGGCGCGGGGCGATGCGATGCTGAGCGGCGATGCCGGAGCGCCCGAGGTCCTGCGCATCGGCGAGAAGGGGCAGATCTGGGTGGAGCTCCTCGCCGAGGGCGTCGCCAATCATGGCGCCCATATCCATCTCGGCGTCAATGCCATCGAGCGGCTGCTGGCGGCGCTCGACAAGCTTCTCCTGCTCCGCTCGCTTCCCTGCCCCATTCCCGATGCGATCCGCACCCTCATGGGCGAGGCGCGCACCGTCTCCGAGCGCGTCTCCGGTGCCGGCGAGGCCGAGACGCTGCAGAGCGTCACTGTCAATATCGGGCGGATCGAGGGCGGCACCGCCGTCAACATCATTCCCGACCACGCGCGCGCCCTCGCCGATATCCGCATCCCGCCGGGGCTCCGGGTCGATGACGTGAAGCAGCGGCTCGAGGCGCTGCTCGGCGGCCTTCCCGGACTGAGCCACCGCATCCTGAGCGCCTGCGAGCCGACGGTCACCGATCCCGCCTCGGAGATCGTCCGCCTCGCCGCCGCCAATGCCCGCGCGGTCACCAGGGGCGAAGCCGTCGTCAATATGCGAGTCGGCTTCTCCGATGCGCGCTTCTATCGCCTCGCCGGCTGTCCTTCCGTCGTCTACGGCCCGGCGCCGCACAATATGGGCGGCGCCGACGAGTATGTCGCAATCGACGACCTCTTCGCCGTCTTCTACGTCCACGCCATGACCGCCTTCGATTTCCTCAGCGGCGAGGGATGAGGGCGCGCGTCAGAAATCGCCCGCTTCGATCGCGGCGAGAACGGAGCCGTGGTGCGGCTGCCAGTCGAGGAGCGCGCGGGCGCGGCGCGCGCGAACCCGGCAATTCGAGGCGAGCGAGAAGACGGCACGGGAAAATCCCAAAGCGGCGATCGCCTCCTCGACGGGCCAGCTCGCCGTGCGCCCGCCGAAGCCGAGGCGGCGGCTCAGCGCTTCGACCAGCGCCTTGAAGGAAGCCTCACCGTTCTCGGCGAAGAAGAATGAGCCGGCGGGGGCGCGGCCCAGCGCCAACAGATAGAGCGCGCCCACATCCTCGATATGGACGTTCGACCAGATATTGGCGCCGCGGCCGATGTAGCGCGGAACCCCAGCGCGGCGCGCCTCCTCGACGAGAATCGGTATCTGAATGCTCTCGGCATGCAGCCCGCGGCTGCGGCCATAGACGAGGCTGTTGCAGATGACGGCCGAGCGGATGCCGGCGGCGGCCAGGACAAGGCGATCGATGGCGACCCGCGCCGCCTTGCCGGGATCGGGCTCGAAGGGCGTCTCCTCGTCGAAGATGCGCGCTCCCGCCTCGCCCATGGCGCGGTCGGCGAGAATGCTGCTGCCGCTGGTATGGAGCAGCGGCTTGCCGGAGCCGGCGAGGCCTGCGATCAGGGCCTCGGCGGCACCGCGATGATCGGAATCGGCCGCGTTGACGACGGCGTCGGCGGCGCGTGCCTCCGCAATCAGCAGCTCGCGGTCGTCCAGCGTTCCCAGCACCGGCACGATCCCCTGCCGCCGCAGCGTCTCCGCCTTGCTCTCCGACCGCGTCAGGCCGCGAATGGCATGGCCGGCGGCGCGGAGCCGCGTCGCCACCTCGCCGCCGATATAGCCGGCGGCGCCCGTTATGAAGATGTTCATTCCACAGCTCCCTGGCCCGCCCCTCACGAGGGTCTCGGCGGCATGCCTCGACACCGCAAGCATGCGCCACGCTCGCCCCATGCGTCGAGGCGGCGTTAGAGGCCCGCCGGAATTGTCGAGTGTTGACACAAAACATCGCGGCCCCGCACTATCCGGCAATGGCCGACGCCACGCTCAGCGCGCTCGACATTTTGCGCACCCGCTCGCTCGCCTCCGTTGCCGCGCAAGAGATCGAGCGGATGATCCTCGGCGGCGAAGTCAAATCGGGCGAAAGGCTGAACGAGCTCGCCCTCGCCGCCCGCCTCGGAATCAGCCGCGGCCCGGTGCGCGAGGCGGTGCGCAGCCTCGAGCGCAGCGGCCTCGTCGTGACCGTCGTCAATCAGGGCTCCTATGTTCGTCAGGTCAGCGCCGAGGAGGCGGTCGAGCTCTACGACATCCGCGTGGCGCTCGTCGGCCATGCCTGCGACCGCCTCGCCCAAGCCGCGACCGCGGAGCAGATCGCCGAACTCGAGGCGCTTGTCGCCGAGATGGATGCGGCACAGGCGGCGGCCGATGCCGCAGGCTATTACGCGCTCAACCTGCGCTTCCACCAGACGCTGATGCGCTGCGCCGGCAATCGGCGCGCCCAGCGCATTTGCGAGGAGGTCGGGCACGAGTTGAACCTTTTCCGCCGCCGCTCGCTCGTCTCGGCGGAAGGAATGCAGGCCTCGAACGCCGAGCATGCCGAGATCGTCCGGGCCATCGCGGCGCGCGACCCGGCCCGCGCCCGGGCGGCCGGCGAGAGCCACATCCTGCGCGGCATGCGGCGCTTCACGGCGAGCGCGCCGTCGGACGCGGCGGCGGCCGATGCCGGCATGCCGGGCGATGCCGCGCCCGCGCGCGCCATCGCGCCGCGGCTGCGGCGGGCGCGCTCGCGCAGCCTGCCGCACGGGAGAACGATCGGCGCCAAGCCGGATGGCAACAATCACGGGAGGAGGACATCATGAACGTTGAGAAAGTCACGGGCTCGCTCATCGCCGCGCTCCTGCTCGCCGCCATCGGCGCCTCGGGCGCCCTGGCGCAGGCGGATCAGGACAAGCAGCTCTACGAGGCGGCGAAGAAGGAAGGCCAGGTCTCCTGGTATTCGGGCATCCTGACCCAGCAGATCTGCGACGAGGTCGGCCAAGCCTTCACCGCCAAATATCCCGGCATCCAGGTGAGCGCCATCAAGACCACCTCGCAGGTCGCCTTCCAGCGCCTCCTCCAGGATCTGAAGGCGGGGGCCGTCCAGTCCGACGTCTTCACCAGCACCGACATCGGCCACCTCATCTACCTCAAATCGAAGGGCGAGCTCGTCCACTTCGTCCCGCCGGCCGAGAAGGGCATGGTGAAGGCGCTGCAGAACGTCGACCCCGACGGCGATTTTCATACGAGCTGGGTCGGCCTCGCCGCCCTCCTCTACAACACCAAGAAGGTGAGCGCGGCCGAGGCGCCCAAGGACTGGCCCGACCTCACAGACCCGAAATGGAAGGACCAAATCGCCTTCGGCAGCCCCAATTACAGCGGCATGGTCGGCGTGTGGACCGTGGCGATGGAGGACCGCTACGGCTGGGACTACTTCAAGAAGCTGAACCAGCTCGATCCGCTGATCGGCCGCTCGATCGACGACGCGGTCACGGTCCTCAATTCGGGCGAGCGCGAGGTCGCCATGGGCAACCCCGCCTCGGCGCTGCGCAGCGCCGCCAAGGGCAATCCGATCGCCGTCAACTACCCGACCTCGGGCACGCTGATGGTCATCTCGCCCTCGGCCGTCATCAAGGGATCGAAGCACCCCAACGCCGCCAAGCTGTTCATGGAGTTCCTGGCCGACAAGGAATATTCCCAGATCCTGGCGAAGAACCTCGAGCAGCCGCTGCGCGCCGACGTGCCGCCCCCGGCCGGCGCCAAGTCGCTCGCCGACATCAAGCTCTTCGCGCCGACGCCGCAGCAGATCGTCAAGCAATTGCCGCCGAACAAGGAAAAGTGGCGCGACACCTTCGGCATGTGAGGC
Organism: Alphaproteobacteria bacterium; assembly: GCA_021325525.1. Lineage (GTDB taxonomy): Bacteria > Pseudomonadota > Alphaproteobacteria > ATCC43930 > CGMCC-115725 > URHD0088. The sequence goes on along the minus strand of JAJPHB010000045.1, from coordinate 24,474 downwards.
GGCGGCAGGTGCACAGGCTTCCGGCCGGGCGCGCCGGCCGCGTGCGGCGCGGCGCTCGCGGGCGAGCGCCGTGAGCCTCGCGCCCGCGCCGCAGATGCCCGGCCTTCCCGCGCCGGCGGCGCGCCGGCGCGGCATCGGCCGCGCAAGGCTCGACCCCGCATCGCTCGTCTGGATCGGCGCCGCGGCGATCCTCGCCTTCCTCGTGCTGGCGCCGGTGCTGCGCCTCACTGCCGCGAGTTTCCAAAGCGCCGATACCGGCGGCTTCACCGTCGCCAACTATCTTGCCGCCTATGCGAGCGAGCGGCGGCTTGTCGCGCTCGGCACCTCGCTTCTCTACGCCGTCGCCGTGACCGCCGTCGCGATCGGCTTCGCGGTGCCGATCGCCTGGGCGATCGCGCGCACCGACATGCCGCTCAAAGGCGTCATTCGCGCGACCATCCTCGGCGCCTTCATCACGCCGCCCTATCTCGGCGCCATCGGCTGGATTCTGCTCGCCGGGCCGAATGCCGGCTGGATCAACCTCGCCTGGATGCGCCTCACCGGCGCCCAAGCCGGCATCGTCAACGTCTACACCTTCGGCGGCCTCGTCTTCGTCACCGCGCTCTACGCCTTTCCCTATGTCTTCGTCTTCACCACGGACGCCCTCGACCGCGTCTCGACCGAGATGGAGGAGGCGGCGAACATCCTCGGCGCGCGCCCGCTGCGCACGATCTTCCGCATCACCCTGCCGCTGGTGCTGCCGGCGATTCTGGGAGGCGCCATCGTCGTCTTCCTCGACACCGTCGCGCTCTTCGGCACGCCAGCCATCATCGCGCTGCCGGCGCGCATCAACATCGCGACCCTGCAGCTGTGGCAGTTCTTCGAATTCCCGGTCCGCGCCGAGGAGGCGGCGGCCTATGCCGTCCCGCTCATCGCGGTCACCGTCGCCATGTTCGCGCTGCAGCGCCTCATTCTCGGCCGCAAGGGCTATGTCGCCCTCACCGGCAAAGGCGGCGGGCGGCAGCTCGTGCAGCTCGGGGCGCTGCGCTGGGCCGCGCTCGCTTTCTGCCTCCTCATTTGCGCTTTCTCGGTGTTCCTGCCCTTTGCGGCGCTGGCGCAGGCGGCGTTCAGCAAGGCCTGGGGGCTCGGCTTCTCGCTCGGCAATCTGACGCTCGACAATTTCCGCTACCTCTTTGCCGAGGCCTCGAACCGGCAGACCATCCTCAACACCTTCAGCTACGCCGCCGGCACGGCTTGCCTCTCGGTCGGCCTGGCGCTCATCGTCGCTTACGTGGTGAGCCGCCGTCTCGTGCGCGGCGGCGCGATCCTCACAGCGCTCTGCATGGTGCCGCTCGTCATTCCCGGCATCGTGCTGGCGATCGGCTTCTACGCCGTCTACGCGCCGCCGCCGCTCGCGCTCTACGGCACCGCCGCCATCCTCATCCTCGGCTACAGCACGCGCTTCCTGCCGATCGCCTATGTCAACTGCCTCGCCGGGCTGCGCGCGCTCAACCCCGAGATGGAGGAGGCGGTGCGCATTCTCGGCGGCAGCCAGCTCCGTGCCGTCGGCAGCGTCGTCGTGCCGCTCCTCAAGAAAGGCCTCGTCGGCTCCTGGCTGCTCGTCTTCATCCCGGCGACGCGCGAGCTCAGCACCGCGATCTTCCTGGTGACCGCGAAGACGCGCGTCGTCTCGACGATGATCCTCGATTTGAGCGAGAATGGTAACTTCGAGCTGCTGGCCGCGCTGGGCTTCTTCCTGCTGGGGGTGACGGTTCTGATCGTCCTCGCCGGCTACCGGCTGCTCGGACGCGACTTCATGCTGAGGCGATCATGAGAGAGGCGACGCGCACGGTCGAAAGGAAGCCTCGGCACGAAGCGCCGGCGACGACCGAGCCGCGCCTCGCGCTCGAGGCCGTCACCTGCGCCTTCGGTTCCGTCACCGCCGTCGACGGGCTCGACCTCCGCATCATGCCCGGCGAGTTCATCTCGCTGCTGGGTCCCTCCGGCTGCGGCAAGACGACGACGCTCCGCATGATCGCCGGCTTCGTCAAGCCGACCGGCGGCCGCATTCTCATGGACGGGACGCCGATTTCCTCGGCCTCGTCGAGCCTGCCGCCCGAGCGGCGGCAGATGTCGATGATCTTCCAGAGCTATGCCGTCTGGCCCAACATGACCGTGGCCGAGAACGTCGCCTTCGGCCTGCGCCTGCGCCGCCTCGACCGCGCGGTCATCGCACAGAAGGTGGAGGAGGTGCTGACGACGGTGCAGCTCCGCCATCTCGCCGAGCGCTATCCGGCCGAGCTGTCCGGCGGACAGCAGCAGCGCGTCGCCCTCGCCCGAGCCATCGTCATCCAGCCGCGCGTGCTGCTGCTCGACGAGCCGCTCTCCAACCTCGATGCCAATCTGCGCGAGGAGATGCGCTTCGAGATCCGCCGCCTCCACGACGCTTTTCACTTCACCACCGTCTACGTCACTCACGACCAGGGCGAGGCAATGGTGACCTCGGACCGCATCGCCGTCATGAATCGCGGCCGGATCGAGCAGATCGATGCGCCCTACACGCTCTATACGCGCCCGCGCACGCGCTTCGTCGCCGGCTTCATCGGCCGCACCAACTTCCTCGAAGGCGCCTGCGGCGACGGCAGCGGCCCGGTCGCGTTTTCCGGCTTCGCCCTGCCGCGCGCCGCCTTCGAGGACGGGGGACGCGGACTCCGCGGAACGAAGCTCTTCTCGGTGCGGCCCGAGAGCATCCTGCTTCATCGCGGCGCGCCCGCCGCCGATCGCGGCTGTGCCGTGCCGGGGCGGCTCGTAGAGCGGGCCTTCCTCGGCAGCTCCTGGGATTACGTGGTGGCGCCGGGCGGAGGTCCGCTTCGCCTGCGCGTCGCCGCGCCGCCCGCCCAGATCTTCGACATCGGCGACGACGTCCGGATCGAGTTCGACCCGCGGCAGATGGTGGCGGTAACGTGAGACAGCCCTCGCCCCGAGGGGAGAGCTTCTTGGGAACGGCAAAAGGCAGACGAAAATGAGCGACGAGCTTCTCTACGAGCTCAAGGACGGGGTCGGCTGGATCACCTTCAACCGGCCGCAGGCGCGCAACGCGCTCACCTTCGAGATGTATGAGCGCCTGGCGGCGATCTGCGCCGAGCCTGGCGAGCGGCGCGGCGCCAAGGTGCTGGTGCTGACCGGATCAGGCGACAAGGCCTTCGCCGCCGGCACCGACATCTCGCTCTTCCGCGCCTTCAAGACGCCGCAGGACGCGCTCGATTACGAAGCGCGCGGCAACCGGGTCATGGCGGCGATCGAGAGCTGCCCCATCCCGACCATCGCCGCCATCGCCGGCGCCTGCACCGGCGGCGGCGCCGGCATCGCCGCCTGCTGCGACCTCCGCATCGCGACGCGCGACATGCGCTACGGCTTTCCCATCGCCCGCTCGCTCGGCAACTGCCTCTCCATGGCGAATTACGCGCGGCTCTACGCGCTCCTCGGCCCGGCCAAGGTGAAGGACATCATCTTCACCGCCCGCCTCATCGAGGGCGAGGAGGCGAAGGCGATCGGCCTCGTCAGCGAGCTCCTGCCCGACGCCGCCGCCCTGCGCGAGCGCGCCGCCGCGCTTGCCGCCACCATCGCCGCCAACGCGCCCCTCACCTTGCGCGCGACCAAGGAGGCGCTCCGTCGCATCGGCGCCCGCCTTCGCCTCGAGGAGGAGGACAAGGATCTCATTCTCATGTGCTATATGAGCCGGGATTTCCGCGAGGGCATGGAGGCGTTCCTCGGCAAGCGCAAGCCGGAGTGGCGGGGCGAATAGCGCCGCCCGTCCCGTCGCTCGCGCTTTTTGCCGGCATGGGCTACTCTCAGCGGCACCACGATGCTGGGAGGAGACGATGCCCGAAGCGATGGCAACGATCCAACGCAAGAGCGGCGACCACGCCATGGAGGCGGTGCTGGAGAGCGAGCGCGCGTGGGAGATGCTGCGCTTTCCGGGCGAATGGAGCAAAATGCTGTTCCATCCGACCGCCGAGCGCCCGACCGCGCCCAATGCCGGCTTCGTCCGCTATGAGCCGGGCGCGCACCATCCGCTGCACCGCCACGATTTCGCGCAGATCTGGTACATCCTCGAAGGCCGCTTCACGATCGGCGGCAAGGAATACGGGCCGGGCGCGATGATCTTCCACCCCGACCCGCATTACGAGGAGGAGCTCGCCACCGCGACGGGCGGCGTCATGCTCTTCGTGCAGTATCAGGGGCCGACGACCGGCGGACGCCCCATCTACGACGGCCGCTTCAATGTCGCGGCTCGCAAGGCGCTGTCGCAGGAACGCCTCGACGTGTAAGCGAAGGACGCGTGCTTCTCATCGAGGAGACGGCGAGCCGCGCCGCCCCGAAGGAGGGCAATCCGATGCCGCAGTTTCTCGTCCTCGCCTATGACGGCACCGACGCGGCGGTGCGCGCCCGGCGCGCCGCTGCCCGCCCCGCCCATTTCGCCGGCATTCCGCCCATGGTCGCGAAGGGCGAGATCGTCTCGGCCGGCGCCATTCTCGACGACGCTGGCAATATGGTGGGATCGGTCGTCTTCACGGAATTCGCGAGCCGCGCCGATCTCGACGCCTGGCTGCGGCGCGAGCCTTACGTGACCGAAGGCGTCTGGCAGAGGATCGAGGTGAAGCCGATGCGCCTCGCCGTGCGTGCCGGAAAGATCACGCCGTGAGGACACCCGTTGAGAGCGGGTGAATCCCCTCTCTTGCATGGCGCGCCCGCCGGAGCCAAGGGCCCGCCGCGCAGTGGCTTTGTCTGCTTCCTTCTCCTGATCTCGATGCCCGCCCGGTGCGAGAACCGGAATGAAGCCGAGGGAGATCTTGTCGCATGGATGATGTCGCGATCGCCCGTGCGATCCATGTGCTGGCGGTCATCGTCTGGATCGGCGGCGTCGCAATGGTCACCACCGTCATTTTCCCGCTCATTCGCCGGACGCACGCCGCCAAAGAGCGCCTGAGGCTCTTCGAGAGCGTCGAGCGCCGCTTCATCTGGCAGGCACGCATCGCCACTCTGCTCGTCGCCGCCAGCGGATTCTACATGATCCAAAGAATGAACCTCTGGGACCGCTTTCGCTCGGCCGCGTTTTGGTGGATGCATGCGATGATCGGCGTATGGGCCATTTTTACCGTCATCCTCTTCATCGCCGAGCCTCTCATCATCCACGAATGGGTGCAGCGGCGAGCGCTCAAATCCGCCGACGCCACCTTTGCCCTGCTGCACCGGCTCCACTGGATTCTGCTCCTTCTCGGCCTCGTCACGGCCTTTGCCGCCGTCGCCGGCAGCTATGGCATGGTCCTTGTGCCCTGACGCCGGCGCGCCGTCGCACCAACGCGCGCCATCGGCGCTATGGCAGGAGCCTTTCTCGTCGAAGCTTGCGCCTGCGCAAAGACCGTGGAAAGCCAAGCCGCGAGTCTTGACCATCCCGAGCGTTGGGTAGAGAGCGATGGCTATTCCACGGTATCGGCAATATGAGGGGCCCGCCGTGTTCTCGGCCGGCTTCCGGCCGTTCTTCTTGCTGGGAGCCGCCTGGGCCGCCATCGCCGTGCCGCTCTGGCTCCTCGCCTTCGCCGGACAAAGCGATCTGCCGACCCAGCTCGCCCCGGCGGCCTGGCACGTGCACGAGATGGTTTTCGGCTATGGCGCCGCGATCGTCGCCGGGTTTCTGCTGACCGCCATTCCGAACTGGACGGGACGCTTGCCTTTGCAGGGCCGGCCGCTCGCCGCTCTCGTCCTGCTGTGGATGGCCGGGCGCGCCGCGGTGCTCTCCGCGACCGACATCGGCGCGCTCGCCGCGGCGCTCGTCGATCTCGCCTTTCCCCTCATCTTTCTCGCCGTCGTGGCGCGGGAGATCATCGCGGGTCGGAACTGGCGCAATCTGCCGATGCTGGGCGCCCTCGCCCTGCTCTTGCTCGGCAATCTTCTCGTCCATATCGAGGCGCTCGGCCTCGCGAAAACAGCCGCAGCCGGTAACCGCCTGGGCGTGGCGACGCTTCTGATGCTGATCAGCTTCGTCGGCGGCCGGGTGGTTCCGAGTTTCACCCGGAACTGGCTCGCGAGGCTTCGGCCGGAGACAGCCGCGCCGGCGACGTTCGGCATGGTCGACCGGATCGCCCTCTCGCTCACCGGATTGGCCCTCGCCCTCTGGGTCATCCTCCCCGACGGAACAGCGGCCAGCTCGGCCGAGCTGGCCGCCGCACTGGCGCTCGCCGCCCGCCTCCTGCGTTGGCGGGGGCAGGCGACAGCGCGCGAGCCGCTCCTCTGGGTCCTGCATGTCGGCTATGGCTGGCTTGCGCTCGGATTTCTCCTCCTCGCCGTCAACGGCTTCACCTCCCTCCTCCCGCCGACAACCGCTCTTCACGCCTTGACGGTCGGGGCGATCGGGACGGTGACCCTCGCGATGATGACGCGGGTCTCGCTCGGCCATACCGGCCGCCCGCTGACGGCGGGTTCCGGAACAGTGGCGATCTACGGTCTGGTGACGCTCGCCGCCTTCATCCGTCTGCTCGCGCCGCTGGGAGGGACCGAGTATCTCGCCCTCTTGTCGCTCGCCGGAGCGGCATGGTGCGGCGCGTTCGGATTGTTCCTGGTCTTTTATTTCCGCCCGCTCGTACGGCCACGCATCAAAAGCGAGAGCGCGCGCCCGGCCTGACTTTCATGCCCGACAGCCGCTTGGGCGAAACGCGGTCCTTGTCGCGCCACGCCGCCAGGATCGCATGAAACATGCCGCCGAAAACGACGAGCCAGACGAAACCAGCGAGCCAGACGAAGAGGCGCGGAACCGTCATCAGGAAGTCGAGCTTCAGGGCATCCGCCAGCCTCCAGGTGCCGGTCGTGTACATCGCCAGCGGGAAGGCCATGCCCCAATATTGCGGCTCGTACTCGAAAGGGTACCGCATCACGAGGTGGCGCCACGCCATGAGAATGAGCAGCAGAGGGATCCACCATGTTGCCGAGGCCCAGAAGAAGAGCGTGAAGCCTCGCAGGAACGGCAGCAGCTCCATAAGAACCGGCGACAGAGCTGCGCGCGAGATGAGCGTTGCGCCCGCAAGCGTCGTGATCGCCACCGCGCCCATGTTGATCCAGTAAGGCGGCAGGAAGGCGGCGCTCGTCAGCCGTATGAAGGTCAGGCGATAAAAAATAAGCGTTATGATCGTCAGGTAGAGCATTGCGCCGATCAGATACATGACGACGCAGAAGAACAGCGGGATCATGGGCGCGGCGAAGGACGGGGCCAAGGTTCCGCCGAGCACGGCGACCGATTGCGTCGCTACAGCGGCGATGAGCCAGGCGCCGTTGATGCCGCTTTCGAGATCGGGCTTGTCGGCGCGGGTCACGACGATGGCGAAGAAGCTGTACATCACGAGGACCCACAGAAGGATGCCGGCGCCCCAGAACACCGTCGCAATCTCCGTCAGCCGCATGGTCACGGCAATATTGGTGCCGAAGACGCAGGTGCCGGCAACCAGCGTGAAAAAGCCGGGAGCGCGTCCATAATCGAGAAGGTCCGTCAGGATCCGGGCGCGGAAATAGGCGACGCGCAGCAACAGAAGCGCCGTGAGGGTCGAATAAGCGAGCACATTGACGGCAAAGAGCGCGCGGGCAAGCGTCTCGTGCCGCAAAAGATAGAGAGCGATCGACAGCGCGCCGGTCGCCATGACGAGCGCGAAATATCCGGGATAGAGAATCTCCGCGGCGGCCAGGATGCGCGACCCAATGCGCATCGCCGACCGCATGCCGCGGCAGCGCTATTGCACGAGCGGCGTCGATGCTCCGTCGAGCTCGACGCCCTCGAGATCCGCCTGTCCTGCGAGCAGGCGCACATATTGCCTCAGCGCCACCTCCTGGACTCGCCGTGTCAACTCTTCTGCGATGCGCTCGCGGACGAGCTCAAACGGGAGGACCCTGCCCTCGACTCGGCGATCGATCGAGACGATATGGAAGCCGTGGCGCGTCTTGACGAGGCGCGGCAGGATGCCGATCCATTGATCGGCAAACAGCGCCTGCTCGAATTCCGGCACCGTATCGCCGCGGCCGATCTGGCCGAGGCTGCCGCCTTGCCGACCCGAAGGGCAGTTCGACAGCGTCAGCGCGCAGGCCTCGAACTCGTCGGGAGCCGCGATGACTTGCGCGAGAGTCTGCTCGGCCTCGCTGCGGATCAGGTGCAGCGGGCTGCCCGGCGTGACCTGGAACAGGATGTGGCGAACGAAGACGAGATCGCCGCTCCGGAACAGAGCCGGATGTGTGTCGTAATAGCGCCGGCACTCCTCTTCCGTCGGCGAGGGAACCGCCACCTCGCGGTCAAGAAGGGCTTCGATCCCGGCATCGACCTCGCCTTCCCCCGCCGTCTCGGAGATGAGGCCGAGCGCCACCGCGCGCTGGCGCAGCAGCTCGCGCAAGGCAACGAGCTCGGACGAGGGTCCGCGCGCGGGATCGACGCTGACGCCGTTGACCCGGACGGTATCGGTGCTGGCGCTCATCGTGCGAGCGACCGCCGCGTGCGCACGAGCTGATAGGGCCGGGCGATGTAGGCGAGGGCGCCCATGCCGCTCCAGATGTGGATCATGCGCGTGAAAGGCGAAACGAGGAAGAGCGTGAAGCCGAGGAGAATATGGAGGCGGTAGATCATCGGCGTGCCGAGCAGAAGATCGGCGGCACCGCCCTGGAAGGTGACGATCCCCTTCACATAGCTCGTCATCACCTCGAACATCGCGCCATCCATATGCTGGGCCGAAAGCGGAACCGTGAGAAGGCCGAGGGCAAGCTGCAGCCACAGCATGAGGACGATGGCGATGTCCCATTTGCGGCTGTTGCGGCGAATGCGGGGATCGCCGAGCCGGCGATGCAGAAGGATCGAGAGGCCGATGATGGCGATGAGGCCCGCGACGCCGCCGGCGAGCATGGCGACGAGCTGATGGACGGCCGGATCGAGCGCCCAGCGCACGGCCCAATCGGGCGCCAGAAACCCGACGAAATGTCCGATCACGACGACGAGCACGCCGTAATGGAAGAGGTTGGAGCCCAAGCGGAGCCGGCGCTTGCGCAGCATTTGCGAGGAATCGCTTTTCCAGGTGTAGGGCTCGCGGTCGAACCGAATGAGGCTGCCCACGACCAGCGTCGCGAGGGCAAGGTAAGGGTAGATGCCGAAGAGGAAGGTGTTGAGATAGCCCCCGAACATCATGGCGCGATCTCCTTGCGCGGACAGCCATTTGCCATTGCCGCGTCGATTCCGAAGTCCATTGCCGCAACTCGAGGCGCGGGCGCGAATGCCGGCTGCTCGAACCAGTCTCGATCGAGGTCTTGGGCGTCTGCGGCGCGCCGAGACGAAGCGCTGTCGTCCGGTCCCTCCGCGCCGATGATGCCGAGCAAAGCGCTGAAGACGGCGCTGTAGGGACTGCCGCGCGCGAGCAAGGCCTCGCCGACCGCGCGCAGGATATGCGCGCAATCGCCGAGCATGTCGCGGGCCTCGGCAATTCCCCGGCAGCTCAGATATTCGAGAACGACCGGCAGGTAGTCCGGAAGCTCGTTCGCCGCCAGGCGAAAGCCTGCGCCCTCGTAGACGGCTTTGAGCTCGACCATCGCCGCGCCGCGGTCGCGCGCCTCGCCATGGACGTGCTCGAAGAGATGCAGCGAGGTGGCGCGCCCACGGTCGAAGAGCTCGACATAGCGCTCCTCGGCCCAGAGCGGATCCGCCGACGCCAGAAGGTCGACGAGGCCCAGCACGGCGCCGCGATCCCCCGGCGCGATCAGGTCGGATGCGCCGATTGCCGCCGCGATCTCGGGAAGCGCCTCGCGCAGCTCTTGGCTGGGATAGGTCAGCAGCGCGCCCAGAGCGCGCAACACGATCATGTCCGCATTTTCCATCGCCTCGGCCCCGTTCACTCCTCGAGCATCCGCACGGGGGTCAGCTTGCGCCGCCCCATCTTGCCGCCGAAGAGGCTCGATTTCGGCTCGCCCGAATCGCAGCCGTTCCCGAAGGAGAAGCCGCAATCGCCGCGCAAGGCATAGGCATTCTCGGCTTCCTCGCGATGCGCCGTCGGAATGACGAAGCGGTCCTCGTAATTGGCGATCGCGAGATAGCGGTGCATCTCCTCGACCTCGGAGAGGCTGAGCCCTACTTGATCGAGGACCTCGCAATTCTCGCCCATGCCGAGCTGGCGGCTGCGATAAAAGGCGCGCATGGCGAGCATGCGCTCGAGCGCGGCGATGACGGGCGCCTCGTCGCCGGCGGTCAGCAGGTTGGCAAGGTATTTGACCGGAATTCGCAGCGAGCGAATGTCGGGAAGCTCGCCCGCCATCCCGATCGCGCCGGCATTGGCGTGCGACTGGATCGGCGACAGCGGCGGCACGTACCAGACCATCGGCAAGGTGCGGTACTCCGGATGAAGCGGAAAGGCGATCTTCCACTCGACGGCCATCTTGTAGGCCGGCGAGCGCTTCGCGGCGTCGAGCCACGCCTCGGGAACGCCGTCGGCGCGTGCCTGCGCCTGCACCTGCGGATCGTTGGGATCGAGGAAAAGCGCGAGCTGCGCTGCGTAGAGATCCTTCACGTCCTCGGTCGCGGCGGCGCTTTCGATGCCGTCGGCGTCATAGAGCAGCACGCCGAGATAGCGGATGCGTCCGACGCAGGTCTCCGAGCAAACGGTGGGCTGGCCGGCTTCGATGCGGGGATAGCAGAAGATGCACTTCTCGGCCTTCCCCGTGTTCCAGTTGTAGTAGATCTTCTTGTAAGGGCAGCCCGAGACGCACATTCGCCAGCCGCGGCACTTGTCCTGATCGATGAGGACGATGCCGTCCTCCTCGCGCTTGTAGATCGAGCCGGACGGACAGGACGCGACGCATGTCGGGTTGAGGCAGTGCTCGCACAGCCGCGGCAGGTACATCATGAAGGTGTTCTCGAACTGCCCGTAGATGTCCTTCTGCACGGCGTCGAAGTTGTAATCTTGCGAACGCTTGGCGAACTCGCCGCCGAGAATCTCCTCCCAGTTCGGGCCCCATTCGATCTTGTCCATCGTGCGACCGCTGACCAGCGAGAGCGGCCGGGCGACCGGCGCCGCCGGCAGCTCGGGCGCGGTCTGCAGATGCTCGTAATCGAAGGTGAAGGGCTCGTAGTAGTCGTCAATCTCGGGAAGGTTCGGATTGGCGAAAATATTGGCGAGGATCGCCCATTTTCCTCCCTGCTTCGGCACGAGCTTGCCGTTGCGCTTGCGCTTCCAGCCTCCCCGCCAGCGCGCCTGGTTCTCCCAATCCTTGGGATAGCCGATGCCCGGCTTCGTTTCGACATTGTTGAACCACGCGTATTCCATCCCCTGACGCGAGGTCCAGACGTTCTTGCACGTGACCGAGCAGGTATGGCACCCGATGCATTTGTCGAGGTTGAGCACCATCGCGATTTGCGCGCGAATCTTCATGGCTCCGTGATCCTTCGCTTATTCGGCGGCGCTGCGCTCGGACCGGTCCAGCCAATCGACTTGCGCCATCTTTCGCACGATGACGAATTCGTCGCGGTTGGAGCCGACCGTGCCGTAATAATTGAAGCCGTAGGAGAGCTGGGCATAGCCGCCGACCATATGCGTCGGCTTCAGCACCGTGCGCGTCACCGAGTTGTGGATGCCGCCGCGCAGTCCCGTGACCTCCGAGCCCGGCACGTTCACGATCTTCTCCTGCGCGTGATACATGAGGCACATGCCGACATGAACACGCTGGCTCACCACGGCCCGCGCCGTGATGGCGCCGTTGAGGTTGTAGAGCTCGATCCAGTCGTTGTCCTCGATGCCCGCCTGCTTGGCGTCCGCCTCCGAGATCCAGACGATGGGTCCGCCGCGGGAGAGCGTGAGCATCAGGAGGTTGTCGGTATAGGTGGAGTGGATGCCCCATTTCTGATGCGGCGTGATGAAGTTGAGCACGATCTCCTTCTCGCCGTTGCCGCGCTTGCCGAGGAGCGGCGCCACCGTGCGCGTATCGATCGGCGGGCGATACGAGGCGAAGCCTTCGCCGAAATCCCGCAGCCACCGATGGTCCTGATAGAATTGTTGGCGGCCGCTCAAGGTCCGCCACGGGATGAGCTCGTGGACGTTGGTGTATCCGGCCGTGTAGCTGACTTTTTCACTTTCGATGCCGGACCAGGTCGGCGAGCTGATGATCTTGCGCGGCTGCGCCTGGACGTCGCGGAAGCGAATCCTCTCGTCCTCGCGGCTCTCGGCGAGATGGCGATGGTCGCGCCCCGTCGCCCGCGACAGCGCGGCCCAGGCCTTGACCGCGACATTGCCGTTGGTTTCGGGCGCCAGATACAGGATCACCTCAGCGGCGTCGATGTCGGTCTCAATCCGCGGCCGCCCCTTGCTCGCGCCGTCTTCGGCGACGGTGTAGTTGAGGCGGGCGAGGCCTTCGACCTCCTCGCGCGTGTCCCAGGCGATCCCCTTGCCGCCATTCCCAAGGGTCTCGAGGAGCGGCCCGAGCGCCGTGTAGCGCCGATAGGTGTTCGGGTAATCGCGTTCGACGACGCTGATCTGAGGCGCGGTTCGCCCGGGCACGAGGTCGCACTCGCCTTTCTTCCAATCGCGCACGTCGAAAGGTTGGGCAAGCTCGGCCGCCGTGTCGTGCTGGATGGGCGTCAGCACCACGTCCTCCTCGCGGCCGAGCTGGCCGACCGCGAGCTCGGAGAAGCGCTGCGCGATCGACTTGTAGATCGCCCAATCGCTGCGCGCCTCCCACACCGGATCGACGGCGGCGGACAGCGGATGGATGAAGGGGTGCATGTCCGAAGTATTGAGATCGTTCTTCTCGTACCAAGTGGCGGTGGGCAGCACGATGTCGGAGTAGAGACAGCTCGTCGACATGCGAAAATCGAGCGTCACGACGAGATCGAGCTTTCCTTCCGGCGCCGGATCGCGCCAGACGATCTCCTCCGGCTTCTGCGCGCCCATCTCGCCGAGATCCTTGCCCTGCAGCCCATGCCGCGTGCCGAGGAAATGGCGCAGGAAGTATTCGTGGCCCTTGCCCGACGAGCCGAAGAGGTTCGAGCGCCAGATGAAGAGGTTGCGCGGAAAGTTCGCCGGATCGTCGGGATCCTCGCACGCCATCTTGAGCCGGCCGGATTTGAGCCCCTCGACGACGTAATCCTTGACCCCCTTCCCCGCCTGCCGGGCCGCCGCGCCGAGGCGGAGCGGATTGGTGGCGAGCTGAGGCGCGGAGGGCAGCCAGCCCATCCGCTCAGCGCGGACATTGAAATCGATGAGGCTGCCGCTGTAGCGGCGCGGATCGGCCAGCGGCGAGAGCAGCTCATCGATTCCGAGCTTCTCGTATCGCCATTGATCGGAGTGGGCATAGAAGAACGAGGTGCCGTTCATCTGCCGCGGCGGCCGGACCCAGTCCAAGGCGAAGGCGAGCGCGGTCCACCCCGTCTGCGGACGCAGCTTCTCCTGCCCCACGTAATGCGCCCAGCCGCCGCCCGAGACGCCGACGGTTCCGCACATCATCAGGAAATTGATGATGCTGCGGTAGTTCATGTCCTGGTGATACCAATGGTTCATCCCGGCGCCGATGATCACCATCGACCGGCCGCGCGTCTTCTCGGCGTTGGCGGCAAAGCCGCGCGCCAGTGAGATCGCCTTCTCGGCAGCGACGCCGGTGATCGGCTCCTGCCATGCCGGGGTATAGGGCAGGTCGTCAGCGAACGAGCGCGCGCATTCGCCGCCGAGCCCGCGGTCGAGCCCATAATTGGCGCAGAGGAGATCGAAGACGGTCGCGACATAGGCCTCGCCCTCGGCAAGCTCGACCCGCCGGACCGGTACGTTGCGGACGAGCACCTCCTTGCCTTGGTCATTGCCGCGGAATCTCTCGTGCGGCCGGTTGCCGAAATAGGGAAAGGCGACGGGCAGCACATCGTCGCGCCGATCGATGACGCTGAGCGCGAGGCGCACGCCGCGGCCCGACGCGCCTTCCTTCTCTTCGAGATTCCACTTGCCGCCGTCGCCTTCTTGTTGCGGCCAGCGATAGCCGATGGAACCCTGCGGCGAGACGACGCTGTCCGAGAGCTCGTCGAGCGCGACTGTCTTCCACTCCGCATGCGCCGCTTCGCCCAGCGCGGACGGAAAATCGCCGGCGCGCAGATAACGGTCGGGAACCCAGCGCTCGCCCTGGCGGACGAGCCGCACGAGCATCGGCATGTCGGTGTAGCGGCGGCAATAATCCTGGAAATACGGCACCTCGCGGTCGAGGAAGAACTCGCGCAGGATGACGTGGCCGAGCGCCATGGCGAGCGCGGCATCGGTGCCTTGCTTCGGATGGAGCCAGAGGTCCGAGAGCTTCGCCACCTCGGAATAGTCGGGCGTAATCGCCACGACCGTCGTGCCGTTGTAGCGCGCCTCGACGAAAAAATGCGCATCGGGCGTGCGCGTCTGCGGCACGTTCGAGCCCCAGGCGATAATGTAGCCGGAATTGTACCAATCGGCCGATTCCGGCACGTCGGTCTGCTCGCCCCAGGTCTGTGGGCTCGAAGGCGGCAAGTCGCAGTACCAGTCATAGAAGGAAAGAAGCGTGCCGCCGATGAGGCTCAGATAGCGCGCCCCCGAGGCGTAGGACACCATCGACATCGCCGGAATGGGCGAGAAGCCGACCACGCGGTCGGGACCGTAAGTCTTGATCGTGTGGATATTGGCGGCGGCGATGATCTCGGTGACCTCGTCCCAGCTCGAGCGCACGAAGCCTCCGCGTCCGCGCAGGCTCTTATAGGCGCGCGCCGTCTCCGCGTCGCCGGCGATGGACGCCCAGGCCGCGACCGGGTCCATCGTCCGGCGCGCCTCGCGCCAGGCGCGCACCAGCCGGCCCCGCACCATCGGATATTTCAGCCGGTTTGCGCTGTAGAGATACCAGCTGTACGAGGCGCCGCGCGAACAGCCTCGCGGCTCGTGATTGGGCATGTCGGGGCGCGTGCGCGGGTAATCCGTCTGCTGCGTCTACCAGGTCACGACGCCGCCTTTGACATAGATTTTCCAGCTGCACGAGCCGGTGCAGTTCACGCCATGCGTCGAGCGCACGATTTTGTCGTGCTGCCAGCGCTGCCTGTATCCTTCCTCCCAGGCGCGGTTCTCCCGGCGCACCTCGCCATGCCCGCCGGCGAAAGGCTCGCGCGTCCGCGTGAAGTAAGTCAGCCGATCCAGGAAATGACCCATTCACCCTTCTCCTGCGGTCAGCCGCGCCAAGGGCTCGCGAGAGCCGCCGGCCGCAGCGATTGGCGGCGCTGGTCCGTCGATTGCCTCTCCCATGACCGGCAAGCGGCGAACTTCGGTCAGGTAGTTGAGGATCAAGGACACCCAGACGATGCCGTAAAGGAACATGAAGCAGCTGGAGCTGATGCCCAGCCAGTCGAGAATGACGCCGAACAGGATGGGGAGCAGGAACCCGCCGAGGCCGCCCGCAAGACCGACGATTCCGGTGACGGCGCCCATCTCGGATGGGAACTCGTCGCCGACATATTTGAAGGTGGAGGCCATCCCGCAGGCGAAGGCGACGCCGAGCGCGAAGAGCAATGTCGTGAACGGCAGCGATGCCAGGCCGATGTGGAATTGCGCCGGGCCGCGGATCGTATGGATGATGAAATCGGTCTGCGGGTAGGAGAGCAGGAACAACGCGATCCACGCCGCCCATAGCACCCACCAGGTGACATGATGGGCTCCGAAGCGATCGGCGAGCCAGCCGCCGAAAGCGCGCAGCACGCCGGCGGGCAGCGAGAAGCAGGCAGCCAGCAGCGCCGCCTGCGCGATGCCGAGCCCATATTCCTGCACAAAGTACTGCGGCATCCACACCGATAGGGCGGTGAAGCCGCCGAACACGATCGAGTAGTATTGGCAGTACTTCCAGACGCGGAGATCGCCGAGCACGGCAAGCTGCCGCCGCACCGAGGCGCCGCTCTTGCCCGCACCCGGATCGGGAGCCGAGAGCAGCCAGAACAGGGCTGCCGTCGCAAGCAACGCCACCGCATAGAACCGAGGCACCCCCTGCCAGCCATAGCGGGCGATGAGGATCGGCGCGATGAACATGTTGATCGCGGCGCCCGTCGTGCCGGCGCCGAACACGCCCATGGCAAAGCCGCGCCGCTCTTTGGGAAAGAAGCGCGCCACATAAGGCATGCCGACGGCGAAGGAGGCGCCGACGAGACCGAGCGCCAGCCCGAGGAGAAGGAGTTCCCAGAACGCGTTTGCGTAGCTGCACAGCCAAACCGGCACGGCGCACAGGACCAGCAGCAGGATCATGACGATCCTGCCGCCGTAGCGGTCGGTCCAGATCCCGAGAGGCAGGCGGAAGATCGCGCCCGTCAGGACAGGCGTCGAGGTCAGCAGGCCGAACTCGGTGGCGCTCAGCCCGAGTTCCCGCCGAAGCGGGATGCCGATGACGCCGAACATCATCCAGACGGCAAAGCAGGCCATGAAGGCGAAGGTCGTCACCAGGAGGACCGCCAGCCTTCTGGCATGCGACATGCTTTCACCCGCCGCACGGTGATCCACCGCAGAAATGATATTCACCGTCCTCTCTCCAGCCGAAGATGTTGGAAGGCCGCGTCGGTCAGCCGCACCGGTCCTGATTTCCATGGGAGTCTGCTGGCCGCCTTTCTCTGGAGTCCCCTGCAAGCGTTCCCGCAAGCGCAACGGGAGCGGAGGACATCGTGGCTGGCCGGGCCGGAACAGCCATGGTCATTCGCCTCGCTTGGTGCCGGAGGTCATGGCCTACCATGGCGATCGGCGCCGAGGGCGGCTTTGATCTGAATCAATGAAGGCTGCGAGCCTCAGAAGCGACGAAACGTCGCGCCGTTGATCTGGATCAAGTGCTCTTCCCGGCCGCGGTGCAGGCTTGGTGTGCGCTATCGGGGCAGCAGGCTCGAAGGCGCAGCGCGCGGTGGCGTGCCAGCGTGCCGAGCTGTGGGCATCCGGCGCCTGAGGAGGCGACTTCATGCCGCAGAGCTTTCGCATTACCTACCTCCGCTCCGTCTATGGCGAGCTTGAAGTCGCCGCCGAATCCGGCGGCGAAGCCGCGGCGTTGTTCGAAGCCGTGGCGGCATCGGATCGCGAGCCGCTGGAGCCCGGCCTTGCTTTGACCAAGCCGCGATACCGAATCCTCGACATCGTTGCGATCGGCGGTATCGAGGAAAGCCGCGAGCATGTCGTCGAACGGCGCTTGCCGAGCTGCTCGCGTCCGGCGCGACGGCCAAGCTTCGGTGCGTTGCGCATCTGCTCCGATTGCGAGTGGCGGGCGGCCTGCTGCTCGTGGCGCGATTGGCCGCGCGAAGCCTATCCGCCGTTCTGCCCCACTCCGCCCAAGATCGCGACCTGCCCGGCCGTGGCGCGGCGCGCGCCCCACTGAGGGAGCGAAAGCCGCCATGGCGTGGATGTGCGTTCGTCTCGAACTGGCGCGCAGCTCGGATTATCCCGCCGGAAGCCATCGCCACGGTTATGAGTTCCTGCTGCCGCTCGATGACGCCGGGCACATCGATGATCGGCCTTTGCGAAGGGCGCCCGAGCTGTGCATGGTGCACCGCTTCTGGGGCGGCGCCGGCCATGCCGTCGGCACGATCCGTCGCGGTCCGGGCGGGAGATGGCTGCTCTCGTACCGCTTGGGCAAGCATGACGACGAGCCCGTCCCGCGCCTCGCCGACTGCCGATTTCGCGAGGGCGAGTTTCTGACGATTCCGGAGGCGGACGGCGACGCGCATACCTTTCGGATCATGCGTGTCGAGCCGGCATCGCGCTTAGCGGCGGCGCCATGCCGACACATTCAGCCGCGTAGTGTTCGGCCCTGACGCGCTCTGCCGGATTGCGCGAGACCCGCCCCGCTCCAGTCCCGCTCCTAGCAACGCATGCTGTGCGGCACTATCATCGACGCACACAAAGCCCGTCGCTCGGGCCGTCGAGGCCGCAAAGGAATGGAATCACTGGGACTGGATCCGACGATCTTCATCGTCGATGACGACGACACGGTCCGCAATTCGCTGTCGCTGCTTCTGGAGACAGCCGGCTTCAAGAAGACCGCCTCTTACGGGTCGAGCGACGCCTTTCTCGCCGAGGCCGCGCCGCAAGCCGGCGACTGCCTCCTCCTCGATATCCACATGCCCGGCATGGACGGCCTCGAACTGCAAGAGGAACTCGCGCGACGCGGCATCGGAGTTCCGGTGATCATGATCACCGGGCACGGCGACGTTCCGATCGCGGTCCGAGCGATGAAGGCGGGAGCCGCCGATTTCATCGAGAAGCCGTTTTCGGAGGACATCCTCCTGGCGAGCATCCGCCGCGCGCTTGCCCTCGGCGCCGCGGCGCAGCGCAAAGATCAAATGAACGGCGACATCGCACGCCGGCTCGCCACGCTGACCGAGCGCGAGC
This sequence comes from Alphaproteobacteria bacterium, assembly GCA_021325525.1. GTDB lineage: Bacteria > Pseudomonadota > Alphaproteobacteria > ATCC43930 > CGMCC-115725 > URHD0088. The sequence continues at coordinate 6,094 of JAJPHB010000045.1, read as the reverse complement.
GCGAAGTCCTGGAGGGCATGGTCGCCGGCCACCCGAACAAGCTGATCGCTCACCATCTCGGCATCAGTCCGCGGACGGTCGAGATCCACCGCGCGCGCGTCATGGAAAAGATGCAGGCGCAGAGCCTGTCGGCTCTCGTCCGCATGGCTCTCGCCGTGGGGATCGCGCCGAAGGTTTCGTGAGCCGGCACCGCTCCGCAACCGCGGCCGACACCGATGCGGCTCTTTGATCCATCTCAATGGCCGGATCGGCGAGCTCGGCCAAGCTCGGCCCATCCATGGCACGACGCTTTACCACCTTCGCGCTTCCATACGACCTCGTCGCGCTCGCCTATCCGCTGGTGAGCGCCGCCGTGCCGACGATCGACCTCGCGGGTTGGCAGAATTTCGTGCAGCCGATGATCGCCGCCGACCCGCCAGGTTCCGCGGGAGCGATCGGCCTGCGGCATGAGGCCGGCTATCTTTGCGGGTTGATGGTCTATCGAACCGAGCGCGACCTGAAGCACGGCCGTACGCTCGCGGTGGATTTTTTTGTCGCTCTCGATCTCGTCAAGGAGACGGCAGCGGCGCGGGCGCTGCTCGAGGCGGCGGAGGCGAAGGCGCTCGAACTTCACTGCGCCGTCATTGCCATCCGCCTCGGCATCGAGCAGCATGCCTTGGCGCATTGCGTCAACGCCGGCGGCTATCGGCCCTCGGCCAAGCTCTATGCGAAGGGCGTGTCTCGGCCGCTCGCCAACTGACCTGCCGCTACTCGCCGCCCTCGGCGAGCTCTTCCAGGCGATCGCGATCCAAGAGATGCACGTTGCAGGCGCCTTCGAGCGCGATGCACCCGCAGCGGCGAAGATTGGTGAAGGCCCTGCTCACCGTCTCGGTCGTCAAGCCCAGATAATCCCCGATATCGGCGCGGGTCATCGGGAGCTTCACCCGCTCGGCGCTCCTGCCCAGGCGCTGGCCGCGACGCAGGAGCGTCAGCAGGAACGAGGCGATCCGCTCCTGCGCCGTCTTGCGGCCCAGAAGGACCATCTGCTCCTGCGCCGCCGCGAGCTCGTTGGATGCCATGGCGAGGAGACGCCGTTCGACGGCAGGGAATTCCTCGAGGAGCCGTTCCAGCTGCCGGCGGGGAAAGCGGCACACCGTCACCGGAGTCAACGCTTCCGCGCTGTAGGTGTAGGTGTCGTTGAAGGCAAGGCCGAGCAGGTCGCCGGCAAAGAGGAAGCCTGTGATCTGCCGCCGCCCATCCGGCAGAAGCTTGTAAACCTTCACCGCCCCTGCCGTGATGTTGAGATAGTGAGTCGCGGGGTCGCCTTCGTTCAAGAAGGTCTCGCCTGGTTCCAGATGCTGCGGCGCGCGCATCATGGCCAGCCGGCCGAGATGGTCCGTGGGCAGTGCGCCGCAAATGCTGAGAGTGCGGGCCGCACAACTCTGGCACGCCTTCTCCCGCGCGGCCATCGCGACCGCAGCATGGGACGTCTGAAGTGACGCAGGGATAAGAGACATGTGGCGCTCCGCTCAGACCATCGGGTCCGCCGGCACCTGCCGGCGCTGAACAGTCGCGCAACCGCCATCGAGCCGAAATTCGGATTTATACGTAAGGGATTCTACTTACTCCCGAGGACCTTTCGCTCTGCGCCCTCCATGAGGTCACGGAGGCGCCTCACCCGCGGCGTGGGCAAGCTGCGCTCTCGCCTCGGCCGCTAGGGCGAGGAGCTTTGCCCGGAGCTGCTCGGCGTCGACCTGGTAGCCGCTGGTGACGAGATCGCCGAGCACCCGGTCGATGATCACGTCATCGCCCGCGGTCGCGCCGAGATCGACGATCTCCATCGCATAATCGGTCGCGGCATTCCGCATCAGCCCCATGCAGCGCGCCGCCCAGAGCCCGAACAGATTGTTGCGTCGGGCAGATACCTTGAATGCGAGCTCCCGGTTTCGTTCGAACTCTTTCTCGAACGCCCGCTCTCTGTCTTCGAAATTCGCCATCCCAGTCACTCCCGGCGGGCGGAGTGGAACCGCAACGGCGCCCGCCCTCTCCCGGATGGCATTTCGCGACTCGTTCGGGCGGAGAGCGTTGATGCAGATCAACACGAAGCCATCGCTCCGAGATCAGCCTACCGACCAGTTTCGTAAGGACCCGCACGGCCGAGGTTCAGAATGCCCTACGCTGCCAATGAAGAGCTGCCGGCGCGCTTGCGCGCGCATCTTCCACCTCATGCCCAGGACATCTTCCGCGCCGCCTTCAACAGCGCCTGGCACGCCCATGGCGGCGACGAGCCGGCGGTGAGAGAAGAAATCGCCCATCGCATCGCCTGGTCCGCCGTCAAGAGGCGCTATCGCAAGCTCGGCGCGGATTGGGTCCTGATCGGCTAAGCGCTCGGTGCCGACCGGATCGCCGCTCCCTCGCCGGATCAAGGGGCGCGCCTTCGCGTCCTGCCGACCTCAACAATCCGATGCGCGCGGCCGAAAATGGCAGCTCTCGTTCGGAGCGATTTGATCTAGCTCAACGCGATGGCCTTCGCGCCGATGCATATGGCTTCGCCTGCCCCTGCCAAGGAGAAGAGCCGCATGGCCATCCGCACGATTCTCGCCCCGCTGAGCGGCGGCGCCGCCAGCGAGGGAGCGATCGAGACCGCCTGCCGGCTGGCGAAGCGGTTCGGCGCACATCTCGAAGCCCTCCATATGCGCGTCGATCCCCGCGAAGCCTTGCCGTTGCTGGGCCAGTCGATATCTTCGCCGGTCGCGTCCGAGCTGATCGAGCTCGCGACGCTCGAGAGCACGGAGAACGCGCGCCGCGCGCGAGCGGCCTTCGATGCGGCGGTCGAGCGCCACGGCTTGCCGCTGCGCGCCGTGCCGCTGGGCTCGACGGAACGCACGCGCGAAGGCGGCTCCGCGTCCTGGCGCGAAGAGACCGGCTACGCCGCCGCCTTCATTCCACGGCGCGCCCGGATCTTTGACCTCGTCGTGCTCGGCCAATCGGGACGCGTTTCCGACCGGCCGCACAGCAACACGCTGGAAGAAACCCTGCTCCGCGGCGGCCGACCCGTTTTGGTCGCGCCGATGCGACCCGCCTTGCCGATCGGCGAGATCGTCGCCATCGCATGGAACCACTCGTTGGAGGCCGCTCGCGCCGTCGCCGCCGCCATGCCCCTTCTCTCTGAGGCGAAAGAGGTTCACCTCCTCCTGGCCAGCCGCGAGGGCGAGCAGCCGAGCGCGGGGGACCTCGCCGAGTATCTGGCTTGGCACGGTATCCGCTCGGCCGCCCATGTGATCGACCTCGTCCCCGGCCTCGGCGCCGGCGAACTCCTTCTCGAAGCGGCTCGCGACCATGGCGCCGACCTTCTGGTGATGGGCGGCTATGGCCATGCGCCTTGGCGGGAGATGATCTTCGGCGGCACCACACGGCAGATCGTCGGCAACAGCCGCCTTCCGCTCCTGCTCGCGCATTGACGGCCAGCGCGGCTGCCGACTCATGATCTTGGCCATGATGGCGGCGACGGCGCTCGTCGTCGCGACGATCCTCATCCACTACGAGGTGCTGCGTTTCACCTCGGACAAGCTGAGGCATCTCCGCATCCCGCCGCGCCAGCGCATTCTCGTCGTCATGCTGGCGGTCTTTGCGGCGCATACGGTCGAGGTGTGGCTCTATGCCCTCGCCTATTTCCTCTCCATCGAGGCCTTCGGCCTCGGCGGGTTCGGCGGTCAGCCGGTGGCCGGCTTCGAGGACAGCCTCTACTTTTCCGCCGTGACCTACACCTCGCTCGGCCTCGGCGACTATTATCCGACGCGGAATCTGCGGCTCATCGCCGGAGTCGAGGCGCTGAACGGCCTCGTCCTCATCGGCTGGTCCGCCTCCTTCACCTATCTCGTCATGGAGACATATTGGCCGCTGCATCGGCGGCGCCGGCGGGCTCCCGCCTCGGAGGAGCCGGCCGCGGCCGCGATCGAGTAGCGGCAATCGCCGAATTCGCGCTGAGTTGACCTAAATCAACGAACCAATTCGGCCAGCGCCGAGAATAGCCGTGGATAGGAGGAGGCAGACCATGAGCGACATCATTCTCTTTGCTCATCCGACCTTCGGCGTGCTCGGTATCCTGGCCGCCGTCTGGGTATTTGCCGAGACGCTGAACGCCACTCCCGAGAACGCCGCGCGCATCCGTTGGGCGGCGTTTGCCGTCACCGCCTGCATCGTCTTCGCGTGGATTCTCGGCGGATTCTGGTACGTCAATTATTACTACGCCGACAAGGCGATCATCCTGAAGGGCCCATGGCCCTGGGCGCATGATTTCTTCATGGAGACGAAGGAGCATTTGTTCTTCATTCCGCTCCTCCTCGCGCTCTACCTGCCGATCGCAGCGGGCAACAAGCTCTTCGCGAGCCGAGGCGCGCGAAATCTCGTCCTCTCGCTGGCGGCGCTCATCGTCCTCAACGGTCTCGCCATCGAGGGGGCGGGCGCCATCATCAATTACGGCGTCAAGGTCGCCTACACCCATCCCGGTCAGGTGAAAGGAGCCGAGTGATGTCGACCAAATCCGTCATGAGCGCGGTCAGCGCTCCGCTGGCGCAGCCTGCCGCGAGCCCGGCAAAGCATGAAGCCGCGCTGAGCAGCGCTTCCGCCGCCTTCGGCCTGGCGGCGGCGATTGCGATCCTGTTCAACACGCTGCTCGCCTGGGTCAAGGACGCCTATGATCCGCTCAACACGGCGATGGCCCGTCTGACGGGCCATCACTGGATCACGCATGGCCTCCTCGATCTGGCGGTGTTTGTGGTCTTGGGCGCCGTATTCCTGCGCAACGGCATCGCCGCACGGACGAGCCCGAACCAGCTTGCGCTCCAGATCGTCGGCGCGGTCATTCTGGGCGGCGCCGGGCTCGCCGCCTGGTTCGTCCTGGTCTGATCCGCTGGGCGGCTCGAAGGGTCACGCCACCCGCCGCTCGGCGCCGTTCTGCGCCGCGGCGAAAGCGGCGATGAACTCGGCGAGCCGGCCCGCAGCGATCGCCCGGCGCAGCGCTGTCATGAGGTCGGCATAATATTGCAGATTGTGCCAGGTCAGCAGCATGCTCGCCAGAATCTCGCCCGCTTTGCAAAGATGATGGAGATAGGCGCGGCTATGGCCGGTGCAAGCGGGGCAGCCGCATTCGGGATCGAGGGGCGCCGGGTCCTCGGCATGGCGGGCATTGCGCAGATTGACCGTGCCGCGGCGAGTGAAGGCCTGCGCCGTGCGGCCGGATCGGGTCGGCAGCACGCAGTCGAAGAGATCGACGCCGCGCGCCACGGCGCCGACGATGTCAGCGGGTTTGCCGACGCCCATGAGATAGCGTGGGCGATCCTCCGGCAGCGCCGGCACCGTCTCCTCGAGGACGCGGAACATGACCGCCTGCCCCTCCCCGACAGCGAGGCCGCCGATCGCATAGCCGTCGAAGCCGATGCGGGTCAGCGCCGCCGCCGAGGCCTGCCGCAGCTCGGGATAGACGCCGCCCTGGACGATGCCGAAGACGGCATAGCCGGGGCGCCGGCGGAAGGCGGCGCGCGACCGCTCGGCCCAGCGCATCGACAGCGCCATGGAGCGCGCCGCGACCTCTTCAGTCGCGGGAAAGGGCGTGCATTCGTCGAGCGCCATGGTGATGTCGGCATCGAGCAGATGCTGGATCTCGACCGAGCGCTCCGGCGTCAGGAGATGGCGGCTGCCGTCGAGATGCGAGCGGAAGGCGACGCCCGCCTCGGTGATCTCGCGCAGCCGCGCCAGCGACATCACCTGGTAGCCGCCGGAATCGGTCAGGATCGGATGCGGCCAGTTCATGAAGCGGTGAAGCCCGCCCAAGGCAGCCACCCGCTCGGCGCCCGGCCGCAACATCAGATGGTAGGTGTTGCCGAGGACGATGCGCGCCCCGGTCGCCTCGACCGATTGCGGCAGCATCGCCTTCACCGTTCCGGCAGTGCCGACCGGCATGAAGGCCGGCGTCTCGACCGCGCCATGGGCAAGGCGCAGAGAGCCCGTCCGCGCCGCGCCGGCGCGGGACAGCACGGTGAAGGACATATCGGTCATCCCGCCGCCGCCCCCGCCGGGTGGAGGAGGCAGGCATCGCCATAGGAATAGAAGCGGT
>JAJPHB010000014.1 GCA_021325525.1 Alphaproteobacteria bacterium | reverse complement strand
TCCTCCTCGGTCATGCCCTCGAAGCGGATGGTGTGCGAGCGGTTGAGATAGAGCGCCTTGCGGCCGGTCTCGGGATGGGTGCGCGCCACCGGATGAATGGCCTCGTAGGCCTCGGCGTCGGCGGTGTTGTGTACCCGCATCCCGGCAATGTCGTCGTGGCGGTTGGCGCGGCCGCCGCCGCGCTTCAGGGCAGCGCTGTTGACGCCGGCGAGACGGTCGAGGAGATGCCGCATTCCCTCCGACAGCGTCTCATAGGCGAGATACTGGTTCGCAAAGAGCGTGTCGCCGCCATGGCTCGGCGTCTCCTTGGCGTAAAGGAGCGTGGCGAGCGGCGGGCGCGGCAGGTAGGTCGTATCGGAATGCCAGGCATTGCCGAAATTCTTCCGCTCCTCGGCGCTCTTCACGATCTCGAAGATGAAGGGATAGCCGTCGATGCCATGGACGAAGGGGTAATGGCTGGGCTCGCCGAAACGCTGCCCCACAGCCATGAGATCGGCGGGCGACAGGTCCTGATCGCGGAACACGATGACGAGGTGGTCGAGGAAGGCTTGGTGAATCTCCGACCAGGTCCGGTTGTCGCCGAGCGCGCGCGTCAGCGCGACGCCGCCGATCTCGGCGCCGAGCGCGCCGGCGAGCGGCCGCACCGTGATCCTCTCGTAACCCATCGCGACTCTCCGCCTTGCCGTCCGCAGGAGAATGCAGCTTATCATGGCGCCGCACGCACCGAAGAGGGGAGTTGGCGGGAATGGGCAAGCGGATTGCGGTGATGGGCGCCGGCGCCGTCGGCGGCTATGTCGGCGGGCATCTGGCGCGCGGCGGATACGACGTGACGCTCATCGACCCCTGGCCCGAGCATATCGAAGCGATCCGCCGCGACGGGCTCGAGCTCTACGGCATGACGCCGGAGGAGCGCTGCACGGTGCGCGAAGCGAAGACGATGCATCTGACCGAGCTCCAGGGCATCGCGAAGGGGACGCCCTTCGACATCGCCTTCGTCTCGGTCAAATCCTACGACACCGAATGGGCGACGATGATGATCCGGCAATACCTCGCCCCGGACGGCTTCGTCGTGTCGCTGCAGAACTGCATGAACGAGGAGCGCATCGCCGCCATCGTCGGCTGGGGCAAGACGGTGGGCTGCATCGCCGCCCGCATCGCCGTCGATCTCTACGCGCCGGGCCATATCCGCCGGACGGTTGCGAAGGGCGGATCGGCGCATACCGTCTTCCGCATCGGCGAGGTGCATGGCCGCGTGACGCGCCGCGCCGAGGAGCTCGCCGAGATGATCGGCGGCATCGACAGCGTCAAGGTGACGACGAATCTCTGGGGCGAGCGCTGGTCGAAGCTCTGCCTCAACGGCATGCGCAACGGCGTCTCCGCCGCGACCGGCCTTGCCGGCAATGACGGCGACCGCGACGAGCGCATCCGCCGCTTCGCCATCCGCCTCGGCGGCGAGGCGGTGCGGATCGGCCAGGCGCAGGGCTACGTTCTGGAGCATATCGGCAATCTCCAGCCCGACCGGCTTGCCGCAGCGGCGGAAGGGGACCGGGCGGCCCTCGACGAGGTCGAGGCGGTCATGCTGGCCGGAACCAACATCGCGGCGCGCAGCGATCTTCAGCGCCCCTCGATGGGCCAAGACATGCTGAAGGGCCGCCGCACCGAGATCGACTTCATCAACGGCTTCATCGCCGACAAGGGCAAGGAGCTCGGCCTTCCCGCGCCGGCGAATGCGGCATTGACCCAACTCGTCAAACGCGTCGAGCGGGGCGAGATTCCGGCGCGGCCGGAGAATGTGAGGGAGCTGTGACGCGCGGCTTGCCTAACGGCAGAAGGAATTAGGCCGAATACTGAGCCGGGCCGGTGGCCTCGGTCGAAGGATAAGGCCGCGGCTTTTACGCCTCTTCGGGCTCACCCGCGTCCCGGATCGCGCCAGAAGCGCAGCACCAACGCCGCCATCAGCGTCAGCATGGCGGCGACGATGGCGATACAGCCCGGCCAGCCGGCGCGGCTCCAGGCGAAGCCGGGAAGGATCGCGCCGAGGCTGCCGCCGACATAGTAACAGGTGACGTAGAGGCCGACGGCCGCGGAACGCCCCTCCTCCGCGGTCACGGCGACATAGCTCGTCGCCACGGATTGGCAGACGAAGCCGCAGCCGGCGGTGACGGCGAGGCCGGCGATGATGGCGGCGAGCGCCGGCCAAAGCGTCAACAGGAGGCCGCCGCCCCAGAGCACAATCAGCAGCGCGACCAGGCGGCGCCGGCCGAAACGCCGCACGAGGCGCCCAGTCGCCGGCGTCACGGCGACGCCCAAGAGATAGACGACGAAGATCGAGCCGAGCGCCGCCGTCGAAAGGCGATAGGGCGGCGCCGCCAAGAGAAAATTCACGTAAGTGAAGAGGGCGACGAAGGAGAAGAGGACGCCGAAGCCGACGGCGTAGGTCGCCGCCAGGCGCGGAGTCCGGATATGCCGAAGCATGTGCCGCGCCGACGACAGCACGCTTCTCGTGCGCACGAAGCGCCGTTCGCGCGGCAGCAGCGCGGCGACGCCGATGGCGCAGATGAGCGTCACCGCGGCGAGGGCCAGAAAGGCAGGCCGCCAGCCGAAATGCTGGGCGACGATGCCGGTCATGAAACGGCTGGTGAAGCCGCCGAAGCTGCTCGCCGCCATATAGATGCCGGTCATCGCCGTCGCCTCGGCAGGCGGCCATTCCTCGCCGATATACGCGACGACGACCGCGAAGACCGGCGGCAGCAGCAGGCCTTGTACGAAGCGCCAGAACACCATGGCGGCGAGGCTGTCGGCATTGGCGATCAGGAGCGTCGGCAGGATGAGCGCGAACATCGCCGCGGTGATGACGCGCTTGCGCCCGAGGCGGTCGGCGAGGGCGCCGGCGAAAGGCGCGATGATCGCGACGGCGACGGTCGTCGCGCTGACCGTCAGGCTGACATCGCGCGGGCTCGCGCGAAACGTGGCGGCGAGGAGCGGCAGCAGCGCCTGCGTCGCATAGAGATCGAGAAAGGCGCAGAAGCCGGCGAGAATGACGGCGACCGGCCGATAATCGACGCGCATTCGAGGTGAGCGCCTTTCACGCGGGACCGCGCCGCGGCGAGCCGAACAGGCTCGCGACAATGGCACAGCCCGGGACGGCTGAGAACCGTCTCCGCGACTCCGCAGGCGCTAAGCGGGATCTGTCCGCACCGGCGGCGGCTCCGGCGGCGGGGGCACCGGAATCGGCCGCGGCGGCTCGTCGATGGGCGGCGGCTTCTCCGGATCGGGGAGCCGCGGCGGATTGCCGGGCGGCTTCGGCTTGCCCGGCTGTTGCGAAGATCGCATGGCTGTGGCTTCCTCTTGCCAGCGCAGGCGCCGCGCAACCGGCGCCCTGTCCTCAAGACAACGCTGCGCCGGGACGATGGTGCGAGGCGCCGTCGGCGTGTTGGCGGAGGACCCGATGATCGAGCCCACTCTCGTCCTCACCGACACGCCGGATGAGGAGGCGGTGCGCGTCATCGATGACGGCCTCGCCGATTACAATGCCGAATGCGCCGGCTATCGCGACTGGCGCCCCTTGGCCGTATTGGCCTGCGATCCGGCGAGCGGCCGCGTGCTCGGCGGCATGTCGGGGCGGACCTCGCTCGGCCTCATGTTCATCGATCTCGTCTACCTTCCCGAGGAATTGCGCGGCCGCGATCTCGGCAGCCGGATGCTGCGCATGGCGGAGGAAGAGGGCGCGCGGCGCGGTTGCCGCGCCGCCGTGCTCTACACGATCAGCTTCCAGGCGCCCGGCTTCTACGAGCGCCACGGCTGGCGCGAGTTCGGCCGCATTCCCTGCGATCCGCCCGGCACCTCCCGCGTCTTCATGACGAAGAAGATCGGGCCTCCTCGATGCTGACGCGCCGCATTGGCGGCCCGCAATCGAGCGCGTCGAGAACCCGCCCTAGGCGCAAAAGCGCAAATGCTCTATGATTTGGCGCCCAAGTCGTGAGCGTAAAAGAACAAAGGCTCATTCGACCGACAACAGGGGAGGTTGCCAATGCGGATTGTGGAAGGCCGGCATAGCGCGGCCGCATGCGCGCTTCTGCTCAGCGGGCTTGTCATCGTTCCGACGCTGTTCCTTGGAGGCTCGCCCGTCCGCGCGGCGGAACCGATCAAGGTCGGCTGGGTGGGCCCGCTGTCGCCTCCCGGCGGCTACGCCGAAGGGGCGCTCATGAAAGACGCAACGCAGATCGCCGCGGACGAGATCAACGCCAAGGGCGGCGTCCTCGGGCGGAAGATCGAGGTCAGCTACCAGGATACGCGCGGCCAGCCCGAGGAGGGCACGGCGGCGGCGCAGCGGCTCATCTCGCAGGACCACGTCGTCGCCATCACGGGCGAGTTCCACAGCTCGGTCTTCCTCGCCGAGATGGAAGTCGCGCATGCGGCGGGAATTCCCATCATCGCCGTCGATGTCTGGGCGCTCAAGATCACGGCGAAGGGCTATCCGGAGGTGTTCCGCGTCGCGCCCAACCAGGCGCTCATCGCCTCCAAATACGGCGAGTGGCTCGCCGCCTCCGGCTTCAAGAACGTGGCGGTGCTCTACGAGAAGACGGATGGCGGGCAGAGCGCGCGCGACGTTCTGCTGCCCGTTCTGGAAAAGCACGGCGTCAAATACGACGTCGTCGGCTCGGATCCGAACGCGACCGAATTCACGGCGCAGATCGAGCGCTTCAAGAACCACTCGCCGCCCTACGACTTCTTCATGAGCATCTATAGCGAAGCCGGCGCCTATCCGATGATCAGCCAGGCCTATACGCTGGGCTTCGCGCCGACGCCGCACGCTGGCATCGCGAATACCGGCGGGCCGGCGGTCGATCCCACCTTCTGGAAGAATGTCGGGGAGGCCGGCAAGTATCTCGTCACCGAGATCGTGGGCCTGCCGAAGACCGCGTGGAACGACAAGACCAAGGCCTTCGTGGCGGCGTTCCAGAAGCGCTTCAACCAGACGCCGTCGCCGCAGGCGATCGAGAACTACGACGCCATGTGGGTCCTCGCCGATGCGATCGAGCGGGCGAAGTCGACCGACGGCAAGGCGATCATCGCCGCGCTCGAGAAAACGCATTGGCTGGGCGGCCGCGGCCTCTACACCTTCTCGACGAGCCATACGCCGGACTGGGCTTACCACCAGTTCATGGAGGCGCCGGTCGCGCTGGTCCAATTCGACAAGGTGAACCAAGAACCGGAAGACGCCCCCATCATCTGGCCGCGCGACATCGCCGATGTGAAGTATCTCTACAAGAAACCGGGTGAGTGAGGCGCGGGTCGGCACCGTCAGCCATCGTCACGGGGGAGGTTCGCGCGCCGCGTGCGCGGCGCGCCGAACCTCCCCCGACCGTGACGAAGAAGAGCGCGGCTTGAGGCGATGAGCTGGGACTACCTCTTCATCCAGGCGGCGAACGGCGCCGTCATCGGCATCATCTATGCGCTGATCGCGGTCGGCGTCACGCTGATCTTCTCGATTCTGAAGATCGTCAATTTCGCCCATGGCGATCTCTACATGCTGGGCGGCTATTGCGCCTATTACGTCATCACGCTGTTCGGCGTCCCGCCGCTGCCGGCGATGTTCGTCTCGATGGCGGCGCTCTTCACCATCGCCATCATCCTGGAGCGCCTGCTGCTGACCCCGCTCTACAGCGATGCGACCGAGCGCAAGGACGAATACGGGCTCATCGTCACCTTCGGCCTCGCTTTCTTCCTGCGCAACATCGCGATCATCGCCTTCGGCCCCTTCCCGCTGAAGCCGCCCTCCTTCATCTCCGGCGTGCAGCATTTCGGCAACCTCATCGTCACGAATGACCGCCTCTTCGCCGGCAGCGCCGGGATCGTCCTCATCCTCGCTCTCCTCTATTTCATGCACCGGACGATCTGGGGCCAGGCGCTCGACGCGGTCAGCCAGTCGCGCGAGGCCGCGGCGATCGTCGGCATCAATCCGCGGCGCTTCAACTCCTTCGCCTTCGGCGTCGGCGCCGCCCTCGCCGCCGCCGCCGGCGCCCTCATCGCACCCATCTTCTCGCTGGCGCCCGATATGGGCGTGCTGCCCAACATCCAGGCCTATGTCATCGTCATTTTGGGCGGCATGGGATCGGTCCTCGGCAGCATCATCGCCGGCATCGCCCTCGGCGAGTCGGAGGGGCTCTTCACCGCCTTCTTCCCCGATCCGACGCGGGCGCTCGCCTACACCAACGCCTTCGGCGTCCTCGTGCTGATGATCGTCCTCATCTTCCGCCCGAACGGGCTTTTCGGGCGGCGCCATCTGCGCATGGAATAGATCGCGTGCGCCATCTCCACGTCTATATCCTGCTCGCCGTCGCCGTGCTGGCGCTCGCCTATGCGCCGCGCGTCAACCCCTATTGGATGCACGTGGCGATCATCGCCATGTTCTACGGCATCCTGGCGTCGAGCTGGTCGCTGCTGGCCGGCTATGCCGGGCTGTTCTCGCTCGGCCACATGGCCTTCGCCTCGATCGGCGGCTACGCCTCGGCGCTCCTCGTCCAATGGTACGGCATTCCGATCCCGCTCGGCATGGCGGCCGGCGTCGCCCTCTGCTGCGCCTTGGGCGGGCTCATCGGCTGGGTGTGCCTCAGAATGAGCGGACCCTATCTCGCCATCTTCACCTTGGGCTTCGCCGAGATCGTCCGCATCACCTTCTCGACGGAGGACGACATCACCGCCGGCATGGCCGGGCTGCATACCGAGCCGCTGTTCCGTGCGGCGACTCGGCTCCCCTATTTCTATACGGCCTTCGGCCTTCTCGTCGTCTCCCTTGCCCTCATGGGCGCCATCGTCCAGTCCCGCTGGGGGCTCTTCCTCCGCGCCATCCGCGAGGACGAGCAGGCGGCCGCCGCTTCCGGCATCGATGTCGCCCGCTTCCGCATCCTCGCCTTCGCCATCGCCAGCGGCTTTGCCGGTCTCGCCGGCGGCTTCTACGGGCATTACATCGGCATCCTGACGCCGAGCCTCGGCGGGCTCGACCTCATGGCCGTTCTGGTGGTGATGGCGGTCATCGGCGGCATGGAGCGGCTGCCGACTGCGGTCGGCGGCGCCTTCGCCGTCGAGTTCCTGCTGGAGCTGCTGCGCGAATACGGGCAATGGCGCCTCCCGATCTTCGGCGTCATCCTGCTGCTCACCATGCGCTTCGCCCGCAACGGGCTCCTGACGCCGTTCTGGCTGCACTTCGTGCGCCTCGGCGGGGGCGCGCGCGGCGCCGCCGCCGTGGTGGCGCCCGGCCGAAAAGATTCGCGCGCATGAGCGAGAACGGAATTCTCATCGAGGGCAGCCGGGTCACCAAGCGCTTCGGCGGCATCACCGCCAATGACGGCGTCGATTTTGCCGTCGCCGAGGGCGACCTCGTCGGCCTCATCGGGCCGAACGGCTCCGGCAAGACGACGCTCATCAACGTCCTGACCGGCCATCTGACGCCGGACGGCGGCAAGGTGATCCTGCGCGGCAGGCAGGTGAGCGGCAAGCCTGCCCATATCTATGCCGCGACGGGCGTGGCGCGGACCTTCCAGTCGACGCAGTTGTTCGGCCGCATGACCGTTCTCGAGAACCTGATGGTTCCCGGACTGACGCGCCCGCGCTCGAGCGCGCATGAGGTCGCCCGCCGCGCCCGGGCCTGCCTCGAATTCCTGAACCTCGCCCATCTGGAGCAGCTCTACGCCAAGAACCTCTCCGGCGGTCAGCAGAAGCTCCTCGAGCTCGGGCGCTGCCTGATGCTGGATCCGGCCATCCTCTTCCTCGACGAGCCCTTCGCCGGCGTCCACCCGCATCTGCGGGACGAGCTCATCAAGCGCATCGAGGAGCTCCATCGCGCCGGCCGCACTTTCGTCGTCGTCGACCACGACATGGAATCGATCCTCCGCATCTCGCGCCGCCTCGTCGTCATGGCACGCGGCCGCAAGATCGCGGACGGACCGCCGGAGGCGGTGCGGACCGATCAGGCCGTGCTGGCCGCCTATGCAGGCCTCTGAGATGGCGCAGCAAGCCGAGAAGGGCGCTCCCTGCCTCACCGCGCGCGAGCTCGTCGCCGGCTATCTCTCCGGCATCGACATCCTGCGCGGCGTCTCGGTCGAGGCGATGCGCGGCGAGGTCCGCTGCGTGCTCGGCCCCAACGGCACCGGCAAATCGACGCTGCTCAAGGTGCTCTTCGGCTTCCTGCCGGCGCGGAGTGGCGACATCCGGCTCGACGGGCGGGCGCTGCGCGGCGCCGCGCCGCACGAGATGGGGCGCCTCGGCGTCGCCTATCTCTCGCAGCGTCCGAGCATCTTTCCGCATCTGTCGGTCGAGGTGAACCTGCGCCTCGGCGCCTGGCGCTACCGCGGCGAGCGCGGCCGCGTCGGCGAGCTGGTGGGCCGCGCCTGCGAGCAATTCCCGATCCTGGCGGAGAAGCGGCGGCAGGCGGCGGGCACGCTGAGCGGCGGACAGCAGCGCCAGCTCGAGATCGCGCGCAGCCTCATGCACGATCCCGTCCTCTTCCTCATCGACGAGCCGACCGCCGGCGTCGAGCCGCGCGTCTCCGTGCTCATTTATGAGCTCATCAAGGATCTTGCGGCGCAGGGGAAGGCCGTCCTTCTCGTCGACCAGAACATCAAGCGCGCGCTCGAGATCGCCGATTATGTTTACGTCATGCGCACGGGCACGGTGCTGTCCGAGGGCTCGCGCGAGGTCTTCGGCGGCGACACCGAGGCGCTTGTCGCCCGCTGGCTTTACGCCAGCGGCCAGAGCTGATCAGCGCGCGAGGGCGTCGGTGTCGATGGGCGCGCAATTGCTGCGCCCCGACATGAGGCAGTCTTCAAGGTTCGAGACCGCTTTGAGCTTCTGCGTCATTGCGAGGCCGATGACGAGGAGCAGGAGCAGAAAGGCGAGCCCGGCGAGGCTGCGCGTCCGCCGGTCGTCGTCATTCTCGTCTTCGTCTTCGGGCCGCCGCATCGCCACCGCTCCTCGCCAGGCGCCGCCTCAATCGCCCGAGGAGCGCGCCGCCGCGGGCTCGCTCGCCCGTCTCTTCTCCGACAGGCGGCGGCCGCGCAGGCGCAGGCTCAAGCGGTCGAGATAGAGGTAAATCACCGGCGTCGTATAGAGCGTCAAGGCCTGCGAGACGAGGAGCCCGCCGACGATGGCGAGGCCGAGCGGCCGCCGCAGCTCGGAGCCCGCGCCTTGCCCGAGCGCCAGCGGCAAGCCGCCGAAGATCGCCGCCATGGTCGTCATCATGATGGGGCGGAAGCGCAGGAGGCACGCCTCGTGAATGGCCTCGAGCGGGCTCTTGCCGTGCCGCCGCTCGGCGTCGAGCGCGAAGTCGATCATCATGATCGCGTTCTTCTTGACGATGCCGATGAGGAGAATGATGCCGATAAGCGCGATGACGCTGAGATCGTAATGGAACAGCATCAGCATGATGAGCGCCCCGACGCCCGCCGAAGGCAAGGCGGAGAGGATCGTCACCGGGTGGATGTAGCTCTCATAGAGCATGCCGAGCACGATGTAGACGACGAGGATCGCCGCCGCGATGAGGAGCGGGGTCGAGGCGAGCGAGGACTGGAAGGCCTGCGCCGTGCCCTGGAACGACCCGTCGAGCGTGATCGGCGTGCGGAGCTGCGCCTGGAGCGCCTGGATGCTGTCGACGGCCTGCCCGAGCGAGACGCCGGGCGCGAGGTTGAAGGACAGCGTGACGGCCGGGAACTGACCCTGGTGGTTGACGGTGAGCGGCTCGACCTTGTTGGAGAAATGCGCGATGGCGCTCAGCGGCACCTGCGCGCCGCCGGTTCCGGTGAGGTAGATATGGGCGAGCGCCGACGGATCCGACTGGAACTGCGGCTCCACTTCGAGCATGACCTTGTACTGGTTCGTCGAGGTGTAGATCGTCCCGATCTGGCGCTCGCCGAAGGCGTCGTAGAGGGCCTGATCGACGGCGGAGAGCGAGACGCCGAGCCGCGAGGCGGCGTTGCGGTCGATATCGACCGCGATATGGGGGGCGGCAATCTGCTGGTCTGAGGCCACATCCTGCAAGCCCGGCAGCTTCTGCATGCCGGCGAGGATGATGGGCGCCCAATGGTCGAGCTCGGCCGAATCCGTGTCGGTGATCGTGTACTGGTACTGGGTCTTGCTGAGGCGGCCGCCGAGATTGATGTCCTGGCCGGCCTGCATGTAGTAGTTCGCGCCCTGAACCGCGGCCACTTTGGGTCGCAGTCGCTGGATGATCTGCTGCGCCGAGGCGTGGCGCTCGCTGAGCGGCTTCAGCTGGATGAACATGCGGGCGGTGTTCTCGCTCGGATTGCCGCCGGTCGCGCCGGCGAAGCCGACCACCGCCTGAACCGCCGGATCCTTGAGGACGATGTCCGCGAATTGGTTCTCGATCTTCGCCATCGCCGTGAAGGAGATGTCCTGCCGCGCCTCGGCCTGGCCGAAGATGAAGCCGGTGTCCTGCTCGGGGAAGAAGCCTTTCGGGATCCAGAGGTAGAGCGCGCCAGTGACGACGATGAGCGCCAGCGTGGCGAGGAGCATCGAGAACTGATGGCGGAAGACCCAGCGCAATCCGCGGTCGTAGCCGCGGACGAGGCGCTCGAAGAAGCGCTCGGCGGCACGGTTGACGCGCCCCTTCCGCCGCTCGCTCTCCTTGCCGAGGAAGCGCGCGCACATCACCGGCGTCAGCGTCAGCGCGACGAAGGCCGAGATGAGGACGGCGACGGTGACGGTCACGGCGAATTCGCGGAAGAGCCGGCCGACGATGCCGCCCATGAAGAGGAGCGGAATGAAGACGGCGATGAGCGAGAAGGTGATGGAGACGATGGTGAAGCCGATCTGGCCGGCGCCCTTGATCGCGGCGTCGAACGGGCGGTCGCCCGCCTCGATGTAGCGGACGATGTTCTCGATCATGACGATGGCGTCGTCGACGACGAAGCCGACGGCGATGGTGAGGCCCATCAGCGACAAATTGTCGATGCTGTAGCCAAGGACGTACATGACGCCGAAGGTGCCGACGAGCGAGAGCGGCACGGTCGCAGCCGGGATGATCGTCGCCCAGCTGTCGCGCAGGAAGGCGAAGATGACCAGCACGACGAGGACGATGGTGATGAGCAGCGTCGCCTCGACATCATGCACCGAGGAGCGGATCGTCTCCGAGCGGTCGGAGACGAGCTCGACCTTGACCGTGGGCGGGATCGACGCCAAGAGGCGCGGCATCATCGACTTGATCTGGTCGACGATCTGGATCGTGTTGGCGCCGGCCTGCCGCTCGATGAGCAGCAGCTCCCCGCGCTTGTCGTTGAACCAGGCGGCGGTGCGCGGCGACTGCGTCGAATCGACGACCTTGGCGACGTCCTGCAGCTTGACCGGGGCGCCGTTGCGGTAGGCGATGATGACGTCGCGATAGGCGGCGGCGTCGAGGAGCTGATCGTTGGTGTCGAGCGTCGCCGATTGCTGGGCGCCCTCGATGCTGCCCTTCGGCTCGTCGAGCGTGGCGGCATTGAGCGCCGTCCGCACGTCTTCGAGGCCGAGGCCGCGCGCGGCGAGGGCGGTCGGATTGACCTGAACGTCGACGGCGTATTGCTGCTCGCCGGCGACGATCACCTGCGAGACGCCCGCCACGGTCGAGAGCTTCTGCGCCAGGATCGTGTAGGCGTAGTCGTCGACCTTGTAGATCGGCATCGCGTCCGAGAAGACGGCGTAGATGAGGATCGGGCGGTCTGCGGGGTTGGTCTTGCGGTAGGTCGGCGGGTTCGGGAGGTCCTTCGGCAGCAGCCCGCTCGCGGCATTGATCGCCGTCTGCACGTCCTGGGCCGCGCCGTCGATGTTGCGGTCGAGGTCGAATTGCAGCGTGATCGAGGTCGAGCCGAGACCGCTGCTCGAATTCATCGAGGCGAGGCCAGGAATCGCGGCGAATTTCTGCTCGAGCGGCGTTGCCACCGAGGAGGCCATGGTCTCCGGGCTGGCGCCCGGAAGCTGCGCCGTCACGGTGATGGTCGGGAAATCGACATTGGGCAGGGCCGCCACCGGCAAGAGGCTGTAGGTCGCCATGCCGAAGACGAGCACGCCCAGCATCATGAGCGAGGTGGCGATCGGCCGCCGGATGAAGATTTCCGAGATGCTCACGGCTGGCGCTTTCCGCGGATGTGCGGGTCTGCCATCGCGGCTCAGCCCGATGCTGCCGGCTGCGCCGGCGCGATCCGGACCTTGGCCCCGGGGGTCAGGCGATACTGCCCGTCGGTGACGACCTTCTCACCGGCGGCGACGCCTTTGGCGATGACGGCCATCCCGTCCTGCGTCGCGGCGATCTCAACCTCGCGGCGCTCGACCGTGTCGTCCGGCTTCACGACGTAGAGGAAGTACCCCTGCGGGCCCTGCAGCGCCGTCTGCGCCGGCACGGTGACGGCGTTCTTGCGCACCGAGAGGATGAGCCGCACGTTGACGAACTCGCCGGGCCACAGGCGCTCATCGGCATTGTCGAAGGTCGCCTTGAGGCGAATGGTGCCGGTGGCCGTGTCGATCTGATTGTCGATGAGCGTCAGCTCGCCGCGCGAGAGCAGCGTCTTGTCGTCGCTCGAATAGGCGAGGACGGTGAGGCTGCCTTGCGCCTGGTTCTGGCGGATGGCATCGAGCTCGTCCTGCGGCAGCGTGAAGCTCACCTCGATCGGCTTCACTTCGGTGATGGTGACGAGGCTCGTCCCCTGGCTCGCCTGGATGAGATTGCCGGGATCGACGAGGAGCGCTCCGGTGCGGCCGCTGATGGGCGCGCGGATATCGGCATAGGTCAGGTTGAGCTTGGCGCCCTCGATCGCCGCCTCGTCCGCCTTGATCGCGCCCTGGAGCTGCTGAACGAGCGCCTTCTGGTCGTCATAGCTCTGCCGCGTCTGGTAGCCCTGGCCGACGAGCTTGCTGTAGCGATCGAGGTCGCGCTGGGCGCCCGCGAGCTGCGCCTCGTCCTTCTGCTTTGCCGCCTCGGCCTGGTCGAGAGCCGCCTGATAGGGCCGCGGATCGATCTGGAAGAGGCGATCGCCGGCCTTCACCTCCTGGCCTTCCTTGAAGAAAACCTGCTGGATCTGGCCGTCGACGCGGCTCTTCACGGCGACGGTGTTGTTCGCCTGAACGGTGCCGAGCCCGCGCAGATAGACCGGGACGTCCTTGGCCTCCGCCGTACCGACGGTCACCGGGATCGAGGGCGGCGGCGCCTCCGCCTTCGCCGGCGCCCCGCCGCCGAAGATTTGCCAGCCGGCGAGCGCCGCGCAAAGGGCGAGCACCGCCAATGCAATGATACTTTTCTTCACCATTCGAACCGGTTTCCTGCGATGACATCGCGCGGTCTGCCCCTCCCCCGGCCGACACCGATCCTACGAATGGCTGCGAACCGCCATCCCCGCGATCTTGGCGCGCCCGACGAAGGGAGGTCGCGAGGGGAACTCCGCCAAACGGGCCGCTGTTCCGCAGTCATGAGCTTCCATTGCCGTTCCGGGTGAGCGTCATGGTGTCCGCCTCCCGCATCGCTCTCGTCCTTCTGCTCGTCTCCGCCGGCCCGGCGCTGGCGCAGACCGGGGGTGTCGGCGGAAGAGGCGGAGCGGCCGGCGCGGCCGGGGCGTCAGCTACGGCGCCCGGCATCGGAGCCGCGCGCGGGACGACCGGCCCCACCTTCACGGCCCCCTTCTCCGGCCCCGCGGCACCCGCCTCCGGGCCGATCGGGAGCGGCCCCTTGCAGAGTCGCGCCAATGTCGGAAGCGGCTCGGCGCTCTCGACGCTGAGCTTGCCGCCGCTCGGCGCGAGCAGCGCCACCGGAACGACGACCGGCCCATCGGGCCCCAACCCGGCGATTGCCGGCGGAACGGTCAGCATCATTCCGAACGGCCTCAGCGGCGGGGTCGGCCCCGCGACGGCGCCGACGGCGGTCGCGCCGCCTTCCGGAGCAGCGAGCGGGATCTCGACACCGGGCGCCGCCTTCACCGGCCCGGCGGCGCCGGGGGCGAGTCCGCTCGGTACGGGTCCCATCGGCAGCCGGGCGAACGTGTCCTCGGGCTCGGGGCTGACGACGCTGGGATTGCCGCAACTCGGCGCCAGCGCGCCTCCTTCCGCGGCGGCCCCGACCGCAACCGGTCCGGGTGCGGGGAGCGGCAGCAGCACGCCGCGCAGGCCAGCATCGGGCGGCGCCGTCGCCGGCGGCACCGTCAGCATCATTCCGAACGGATTGTCGGGCTCGCTCGGCGGCACCACGACGCCCTGAGGCGCTTGCCGCCTTGCCGGGGATGAACGGGTCTCTACCCGCGTAAAAAATCCAGCAAAAGGGGCAACCGGCTCCTCGCGGCGCAGCGAGCGCCGCGCGCGGGAGTCGTGATGGAGAGCGCGATGATTGGGTCGGCAGGGCTGAAGCGAGGATTGATGCTGGGCGCGGTCGCGGCGGCGATCGCGATCGGGGCATCGGCGGCCAAGCCTGCCTCCGCCCGCGTCTTCGTCCGCTTCGGCTTCGGCGCCCCGGCTTACGCGCCCGTCTATTACCCGCCTCCTGCCGTCGTCTACGCCTATCCGCCGCCCGCGGCCTATCCGCCACCGGTAGTCGTCTATGCGCCGCCTGCGGTCCCGTATGCGCCGCCTCCGCCGGTGCCGCAGTTCGTCGGCGCCCCGGCAGCCAGCACGGCGCAGCCCTATTGCCGCGAGTATCAGACGACCTCGGCCGTCGCCGACCGCCTGCAGCAGATCGTCGGCACGGCGTGCCGGCAGCCCGACGGCACCTGGCGGATCGTGCGATGAGACGGCGCGTCGCGATGACGGCACGGATCGGCAGGGACAGGCGGCGGAGCAACTGAGCGATCCCGATGCGCGCGGCGGCAAGGAGCCGAGCCGGCGGCGCCGCCCCGGGCCGTCGTTTGCGCCCGCAGCAGCCGCGACTATGATGCGGCCGGGCAGGCGGATCGCCGGGCACGCTCTCGCCGGAAGGCGGCGACCCGCTCAGGCTTGAGACAGAATGAACGACCATGACACCGGATATCGCGCGCGGGATGATCGGGCGGAGCTGATCACCCCGATCGCGCCGCGCCGGGCCGAGGCACCGGTGCCCGGCGGCCCGACGAAGGTGGAGCCGCGCCCCTCGCGCGCATGGCGAAGCTGGATCGTCACGCTGATCCTCATCGCCGCCGTCGCCGCGGCGCTTGTCTGGCTGCTTCCGCATCCGGGACCGCAGCCGGCGCGCAGCGGCCGCTTCACCAGCGGGGGCCCGATGCCCGTCGTCACCGCCACCGCGCAGCGGGGCGCCATGCCGGTGACGATCGAGGCGCTGGGCACGGTGGCGCCGCTCGCCAGCGTGACGGTGCGAACCCAGATCAACGGGCAGCTGACGCAGATCGCCTTCCGCGAAGGGCAGACCGTGAAGAAGGGCGATTTCCTCGCCCAAATCGATCCCCGTCCCTATCAGCTCGCGCTCGACAACGCGCAGGGTCAGCTTCTGAAGGACCAGGCGCTGCTGAAAAACGCGCAGCTCGATTTCGCCCGCTACGACAAGCTGCTGAAGCAGGATTCCGTCTCGCGCCAGCAGCGCGATACGCAGGAATACCTCGTCCACCAATACGAAGGGACCGTCAAATCCGACCAGGCGCAGGTCGACACCGCGAAGCTCAACCTCGCCTATTGCCATATCGTCGCGCCGGTCAGCGGCCGCGTCGGACTCCGCCAAGTCGACGAGGGCAACTACGTCCAGACGAGCGATCCCAACGGCATCGTCGTCATCACGCAGGAGAAGCCGATCTCGGTCATCTTCACGGTGTCCGAGGACGACCTGCCGGCGATCATGAAGCGCTTCCACGCCGGCGCCGCGCTCGAAGTCACCGCCTTCGACCGCAGCCACACGACGGTTCTGGCCAAGGGGACGCTCGCCACCGCCGACAACGAGATCGACACGACGACCGGGACGGTGAAGCTGCGCGCCCAATTCGACAATGACGACGAGAGCCTTTTCCCCAATCAGTTCGTCAATGTCGAGCTCCTCGTCGACACGCTGCAGGACAGCATCCTCGTGCCCACGGCCGCCATCCAGCGCGGCGCCCCCGGCACCTTCGTCTATGTCGTCAAGGACGACAGCACGGTCGCCGTGCGGCCGGTGAAGCTCGGGCCCGCCGACGGCGAGAAGGTGGCCGTCGTGAGCGGCCTCGCTCCCGGCGAGAAGGTCGTGGTCGATGGCGCCGACAAGCTGCGCGACGGCGCAAAGGTGGCGCAGCCTGGCGCCAGCCCCGCGCCGGAGGCGGCGGCCAAAGGCGGCGCCGACGCGCCCGCCGGCGGAGAGAAGCAGCCGACCGGCCGCCAGGCGCGGGGGCGGAGCGCGCCTTGACGGCATCTGCCGGCGGCGCGCGCCAGCGGCGCATCCGATGAACCCCTCGCGCCCCTTCATTCTCCGGCCGGTCGCGACCTCGCTGCTGATGGCCGCGATCATGCTGGTGGGCGCCGTCGCCTATACCTTCCTGCCGCTTTCGGCGCTGCCCGAAGTCGATTACCCGACGATCCAGGTCGAGACCTTCTATCCGGGCGCCAGCCCCGAGGTCATGACCTCCTCGGTGACGGCGCCCCTCGAGCGCCAGCTCGGCCAGATGCCGAGCCTCAACCAAATGACCTCGACGAGCTCGGCGGGCGCCTCGGTCATCACCCTTCAATTCGGCCTCAACCTCAGCCTCGACATCGCCGAGCAGGAGGTCCAAGCGGCGATCAACGCCGCCGGCAACCTCCTCCCCTCCGATCTCCCGGCGCCGCCGATTTACGCCAAGGTCAACCCGGCGGATGCCCCGATCCTCACCCTCGCGGTCAGCTCGAAGACACTGCCATTGACCCAGGTCGAGGATCTCGCCGATACGCGCCTCGCGCAAAAGCTCTCGCAGCTCCCCGGCGTCGGGCTCGTCAGCATCAGCGGCGGGCACCGGCCGGCGGTACGCATCCAGGCCAATCCGCGGGCGCTCGCCGCCTACGGCCTCAATATCGACGATTTGCGGACGACGATCGCCAACGCCAACGTCAACACCCCCAAGGGCAATTTCGACGGGCCCTCGCGCGCCTACACGCTCAACGCCAACGACCAGCTCAAGAAGGCCGAGGAGTACAACGACCTCGTCGTCGCCTACAAGAATGGCGGACCGGTCCGCCTTTCCGACGTGGCGAAAGTCGAAGACGGCGCCGAGAACACCAAGCTCGGCGCCTGGATGAACACGACGCCGGCGGTCATCCTCAACATCCAGCGTCAGCCC